>JAKUTA010000045.1 GCA_022447885.1 Candidatus Poseidoniales archaeon
CCGCGTCCCGGTCCCCCGGAACGAGGGTTTGGAGGTCTATGAGGTCACCCGCCACACCACTGTTGCTGAAGCCCTGTTCGCACACGTGCACCATCGCCCCCCAGGCGATCACTGTGCACGCCTCACCTTCCTGCACGAGCCGTGCTTCCCCGAGTGGAATCGAGTAGTGCTCCTCTGGCACCTCGGCGTCCGGATGGTCGGCCCACGTGGGCACGTCATGGGGGTCGCCGTAGAACGGTCCGCGGTAGCAGCGCTTCGGTTCGAAGAAGATGACCGGGTCGTTGCACTCGATGGCGCTGGTGAGCAGACCCTTGGCGTTGTACGGGGTGGAGCAGTAGACGACCTTGAGGCCCGGCGTGTGCGTGAACTGCGATTCGGGCGACTGTGAGTGATGGTGCCCGCCCCTGATGCCGCCGCCGGCCGGTGTTCGAATGGTCACCGGTGTCCAGAACTCACCGCCGGAACGGTGGCGCAGCTTGGCGATCTCGTTCACTATCTGGTCGTAGGCGGGGAAGATGTAGTCGGAGAACTGGATCTCGACGACCGGACGCAATCCGTTCAGCCCCATGCCGAAGGCGATGGCGGCGAGGCCGCCCTCCGCGAGCGGCGAGTCGAACACGCGGCGGGAGCCGTGCTTCTCCTGCAGTCCGTCCGTGACGCGGAACACGCCGCCGAAGTAGCCGATGTCCTCACCGAAGATGATGACGTTCTCATCCCGCTCGAGCATGCTGTCGAGTGCGCTGTTCAGCGCGCCGATGATGTTCATGTTCGCCATCTTGCTCTCTCCTACTTGCCCAGCTCCTCGCGCTGCTCCTGCAGGTGCCACGGCATCTCCTCGTAGACCTCGGTGAAGATGGTGGACGCCGGAGGATAGGGCCCGCTGGCGAGGTCGCCGTGCGTGACCGCCTCCTTGTAGGCGGCCATGACGTCATCATCGATGCGCGATTCCAGTTCTTCCTGCTGCTCAGCGGACCATTCGCCCACTGCGATCAGGTGCGCCTTGAGCCGCTCGATCGGGTCGCCGCCCGGCCAGGCGCTGTACTCGTCCGCCGGGCGATAGCGGGTCGGGTCGTCGCTGCTGCTGTGACCGGCAGCGCGGTAGGTCAACACCTCGATGTGAGTAGGGCCCGCGCCCGCGCCCGCCCGCTCGCGAGCCCACTTGGTGACCGAGTAGAGGGCGAGGAAATCATTGCCGTCGACGCGGATGGATGGAATGCCATAGGGCAGCCCGCGGGAGGCGAAGTTCGGCCCCCCGGTGGCGAGGTTCATGTGCGTGGAGATGGCCCACTGGTTGTTGACGACGTTGAGGATCACCGGCGGCTTGTAGACGCTGGCGAAGGTCAGCGCGTAGTGGTAGTCACCCTCGGCGCTCGCCCCGTCCCCGATCCAGGTGATGGTCACCTCGTCGAGGCCGCGATATGCCGATGCCATCGCCACCCCGACAGCCTGCGGAAACTGAGTGCCCACAGGACTTGAGACTGAGATGTAGCGTCCTTCTCGATAGGAGTAGTGCACCGGCATCTGCCTCCCCTTGATGTTGTCCTCGATGTTGCCGATGCAGTGGTTGATCATGCTCACCAGGTCCCGCCCGCGCACGAACTGCGCACCCGGTTGGCGATAGGTGGGGAAGATCCAATCCTGCTCCTGCAGCGCCATCACCTGGGCGATGGCGACCGCCTCCTCCCCTAATGAGCGCATGTAGAATGACAGTTTCCCGGTCCGCTGCATCTTCATCATGCGGTCGTCGAAGATGCGCAGGAGCACCATCAGTTCGAGCCCGCGGCGCAGGGTGTCGGCATCCAGACCAGGGTCCCACGCTCCCGAGGCGAGGTCGTCTTCGCCCAGTACGCGCACGAGCCCGTGGGCGTGCTCGCGGGTGTCTTCGCTCTCACAGGTGGCGGGGTCTGGCCGCTCGAGGTCGGCCGGTGTCCATGGCCAGGCGTCGAACTCCGGCTGGTCGCCTGGACGGAACGGAGCGGTGGGAACGGTGTACGGTTCAGACGTCGCGTCTGGCTCCCGCTCGGTCATGCTCTCACCTCATCTCCTGCTGAATATCATGATTGTCCCGTGGCCTCATCAGTGAGCGTGGCCGGTGCCAGGTTGCTGACTGCTGAGCCCGTTGCCGCGACCGTCACGACGGGTGGTCCGCCGCGGGCCTCATCCAACAACATTCCAGCACGATACGATGAGCGAACCAACGGCCCGCTGGCGACCGCCAGGAAGCCCAACTCACGGGCGCAGGCATCCCACGACGCGAACTGCGACGGAGTGGGGAAGCGGTCGATCGCGATGTGCTTCCATGAAGGTTGCAGATACTGTCCCAGAGTGATGAGTTGCACGCCGGCGTCACGCAACTGTGCCAGGGCATCCTCGACCTCCTCATCCGTCTCCCCCAATCCGACCATCAGACTGCTCTTGGTGAGGATGTCTGGACGCAGCCGTTTCGCCTCTCGGAGAACGATCAGCGATTGTGAGAACGACGCCCGCGCATCCCGCACCTGCCTGTCCAAGCGCGGCACGCACTCCACGTTGTGCGCGAACACCGCCAGCGGGCTGGAATCCAACAGCTCGGCCAAGGCGAGCAGGTTACCATCGAGGTCCGAGCAGAGCAGTTCCAAGGTGACCGCTGGCGAGCGAGAATGAACCGCTTCCAGACAGGCCTTGTAGTGCGCCGCTCCGCCGTCGGGCAGGTCATCTCTGTTCACCACCGTGATCACCGCGTGTGAGATTCCCATCAACGCCACCGCCGTCGCGAGGTCTTCGGGCTCTCGGGCATCGAGCGGCGGGGGCGATTTCACCGTCCCGACAGCGCAGAATCTGCACGAGCGCGTGCATTCCTGACCGGCGATCATGAAGGTGGCGGTACCCCTCCCCCAGCAGTCGTGGATGTTCGGACAGCGGGCCTCCTCGCACACCGTGTGCAACCCATGCTCCTGCACGACAGAGCGGGTCTGATTGTAGGTCGATTGGGCCCCTCCCGTAGGCAGACTCGTCCTGAACCACGCCGGTAGCCGCTTTCGTGACGCTCTGCGTCGTTCCTCCACAGACATCCGCGCCGCCCCGCCGCATCCTCCGGGCATGCTCACGTCCGCTGACTGGTCGGACAACGGCAGTCTGTGGCTCACCGAGTCTGCACCCCGCTCCGCTGTCGCATGCAGAGGCGCATAAGGATTCGTCAGCAGGCTGCGCCGGCGTTCACCGCGGCAGTTCAAGGCTGGACCGAGAGAAGCCAGGGAAGCGCTGAACTCACCGCTGAGCGAACGAATTCCACAGTTCCGGCTGTCAGCGCGGCAGGCTCAAGTTGAATGGCAGGCTCGCTGGCCCGCTTCGAGGGACCCCTGATGCGGACAGCACTCGTCACCGGCGGCGCCAAGAGGATAGGCGCGGCGATCTGTCGTGCGCTCGCTGGCGAGGGTGCCGCGGTGGCCATCCACTGCAATCGCTCGCTCGATGAGGCGGCTTCGTTGGAGGCAGAACTCACCGCTGCCGGTGTGGCGGCCTCGGTTGTTCAAGCCGATCTCGCCGACCCGAGCCAGGTGACATCTCTGGTCGAGCGAGCGGCGGCGGACATCGGCCCGCTCGACCTGCTGGTGAACAACGCCGCGTTGTTCGAGTACGATGACCTGGGCTCACTGGAACCTGAACGCTACCTGCGTCACCAAGCGGTCAACGCGCTGGCGCCGATGCTGCTCAGCCGGGAGTTCGCCAGCCAGGTCCCTGAGTCGGGAGGAGCGGTGGTGAACATCCTCGACCAGAAACTGTCCAACCCCAACCCGGACTACCTGTCGTACACCGCCAGCAAGCAGGCGCTCGGCGGCCTCACCACCGCGCTCGCTCAACAACTGGCTCCGAATGTCCGCGTGAACGGCATCGCCCCCGGCCTGACGCTCCCCTCCGAACACGCGTCACCCGAGGCGTTCGCCGAGGTGCACGACGGCAACCCGCTCGGCCGCGGTGTGCAACCGGAGGACATCGCCGAAGCGGTCATCTACCTCGCTCGGGCCAAGGCGGTCACTGGAGCGGTGCTGCACGTCGACGGAGGCGAGCATCTGGTGCCCAGGCGAGACGACATCCTCTACGGAAAAGGGTGAATCCATGCTCGAAGACCCCGTTGCCGTCCTGCTCCAGCGCCGTGGCGTCACCGGCGTCACCACCCTGTCGTTGCGCGACCACGTCGTCGAGATGGAACTCGGGATCCTCCCCGCTGAGCAGGATAGGACGCAGCGCATCCGCTTCGATGTCGACCTGCACTTCACCGGAGCGGGCGCGCCCGCTGAGGACCAGATCGACCAGGTGCTGGACTACGACTTCATCGGCGCCACCATCGATGCCGCCGCCGCTGGTGGGCGCACCAATCTGCTGGAGAGCGTCGTGGCCGACCTGCTGGACACCTACATGCGACCTCACGAGGTCGAGGCGGCGAGCGTCACCGCGACCAAACTCGATGTCTACGATGGCGATGCCGAGGTCGGTTGCCGCATGATCCGCATCCGGGATTGAGTCCCACGAACGAGCGCGAGGTTCATGGCCGAAAGGCTCGCCTCGCAAGGTTGCGGGGATTGCCAAGCTTGGTCAACGGCGCCGGACTTAAGCTCCGGTCCTCAGTGGTTCGAGGGTTCGAATCCCTCTCCCCGCATCACTCTCTGTACATCGCTTACAGCGATGGCTGAGATAAACGACTCATGTGATGGCCTGATGACGGTGAACCTCTTATGACTCCTATGTGACGGAGAACCGTGATAAGAGCGCATGCTGCCTTTCAGCGGCACCGAAGCCGCACATCGGCGTCGGTGCTGGTGCTGGTGTTCCTGCTCGCCAGCCTCGCCTCGCTCGCTGCACCTCCGATGGTGGAACTCCCACAGGATGAGGTGACCCGCTACGTCGGCGAAGATTCGCTCTATCTCTACACCCTCTACATGGCCGAGCGGAACTCAAACGCAGGCGGCGACGGCTTCCTGACGACCGATGCTCCGGACTCCGCATCCGACGACCAGCGCAACGAGAGCGCACTCGACGACTCACTCGAGTTCCGCACCCCTGTGCTGCTCTCCGACTTCCGCATCGCCGGGCGCACCACCGCCAACCCCGGCGAGTACAAGATCCCGTTGAACGTGTTCCTGCGGGCCACCGGCGGACAGCAGGACGTAGCCACTTACACCTTCACGTTGAAGGTGGACACGGCCGGCGGGGAGATCACCAAGGCGACCGAGCAGAAGGAGATGAACGCCTGCGACTCGATTCTTCCGGGCGGCTGCGGCTGGAATCAGGTGGTCATCAATCTCAAGTGGACGGGGGCGCAGGAGTTCACCGTCATCACCGGTGGTCAACTCAAGTTGTTCATCTCCGCGGAATCCTCCTGCGAGGGTTCGTCCGGGGGTCCGTTCTCACCATCATGCGACGCCGAGGTGGCGTGGGGGAAGCCGGATGACATCACCGACTACTCGTCGATGGAGTTCTGGGCTAACGCACTCGCAGGCAGTTCGGTCAGGCTGCAGCAGCCAGGCGCACTGTGGACGGACCCCGAGGTCGTCGACTGGTACCCCAACTCCATGCCCGATGACCGAGAGATGAACTTCACCGTCGACGTGCGTGATTCACTCGGCCGCTTCGACATCCAGTCGGTCAGCGTGCAGTTGCAGGACCCGTCGGGCACCTATGTCGTCGACCACTCCTTCTCTGACAATGAACTCGTCGAGGACAACAATGGGTTGCGTGGGGTGTACCAGTGGGTGCATCCAGCGAACGTGGAACATGGGGAGTATGAACTGACGTTGGAGGTGATCGACATCCAGGGGCATTCGGTGCTCATCGAGCATACGTCTGTCTACTTCCATCGCTACGGCATCAGCATCCGTCATGCGCTCGACCGCACCGTGGAGTACATCGCTCCCGGCCAGACGACACCGATCAAGCTGTCTCTCAGGCACATCGGGGCGGTGGGAGAAGCGCTCGACGTCGAACTTGACCTGCTCACCAGCCTGGGCAGCAACTGGGTGGTGGAATTCGACCATCCGGACTCATACTACCTCGCCGACGGTGGCGATGAGGTGCTGGCCATCCTGACTCTGGGTGCTCCCACCGAACTGTCCAATGCCCCCTCCCGGCTCGAGATCTCCGTCAAGGCGCACAACGCCAGCACCGCGGAGGTGCAGTACCTCGTCTTCACCCTCGATCTTGAGAAACTGGATGTCTATGCGCCACCGATGGCATCTCTCTGGGACTCGAAACACGAGCACCAGATCGCCAATTCGAGCCGCCCCGAATCGTTCGACCCCAACATCCCGCGCTTCGTCGACCAAGGTCAGTTCACTCCGTTCTATCTCGAGTTGTTCAACACCGGATTCGATGTCGATTCGTTCCGTCTGGATGTACCGCTGAAGCCGCGGGGCACGGTGTTCTACTTCGTCGACAATGACACCAATCCACCGGTGCAGATCGAGCAGAACCTGCAGGATGGGCTATGGCACACCGCGCAGTTGGGCCGGCACGTGACCCAGACCATCGTGCTCTACGTCAAGCCGTCACAGGACGAGGACGATCCCGACTCCGGGCTGATGCGCCTCGAGGTCATCAGCGCGGGCAACAACTCCCTGATCTCGATCATCGAGTTCACCCCTCACCGCACCCGCGGAATCCAGGCGCGGGTGACCTACGACTGTGATGGAGTCGGTAACGGACTGGGACATGTCGAAACCGAAGTCTGCTCCCCCTCCTCAGGCGGCATCAACATGCGGGTCGAGGTCACTCATACCTCTGGTTCGCCCAATGAGGTCACGGAGTGGATATTGGTGAACCCAGCGAACTACGCGGGCAACGCCGAGGCCAACATTCGCTATACCCAATGGAATTACTACATCAATGACACGAACAGCACCCCGCTGCCACGGATACAGTTGGCTGCGGGGGATTCAGGCGAGTTCGAACTCAGCATCGTGCTCACCAATCAGGTTCTGGCCGGCAATCACACGATCATCATGCGCATCGAGGAGGCTACCGACGGCGGTGACCCTGAACGCTACTTCAACATGCCATTCTCCATCGAAGTGGGCGAGGGTGAGCCGAACCTGGAGATCGTGCAGGAATCTGCCAATCTGCCGATGGAACCCGGCGGTAAACGCAAGATCCAGATGCGTCTCAAGAACGAGGGCAACGCCGACCTGCAGGTGCTGCTGACCACAGATGCACCAGGTGGGTGGAAGGCCGACGCCTACAACCCCGCCACATCCTCACCGACGCTGTTCGTCGAGGCGTTCAGCGAGGTGTCGTTCACCGTGGAGGTCGAAGCGCCGACCGATGCCCGCCACAAGGAGTTGCACACCATCGTCGTGACCGGTGAACCTGTGTCCACAGAACGCTCCTACGGCCAGGACACGCACGCAAAGCAGGATGTCATCGTTCAGGTCGAGATCAACGCCCCGTTCAGTCGCCTCAAGAACGAATTGTTCGATAACCCGCGAACGGAGACGTGGCTTCTCATGTTGGGTGGATTCATGCTCATCGTCGCCTGGGTGGCTGGTCAGCGGAGGAAGCGCGGCGATTGGGATGAAGATGAATACTGGGAAGATGATGAGGCGGAAGAATTCGGGGGGGAGAGTCCCGTAGACATCCCTGAACCGGTCATCGATGAGCAGGACGACGATGAAGTGGAGTTCGCCGACGACGAGATCGAACTTCTCGAGGAAGACCTCGAATTCGACGATTGACGGCGTTCTCCCCCACTATGTGGGGGCTGTACTTGTCCGAACCTTGCTCCATTTGTATTAAGTGCCAAAGGAACTGGTTGCGAAGTGGGTTCAGACATGTCACTGCACCAAAGCACCGTTGAAACGACCGAATGGCGACCGCTCGTGCGCGCCCGCGCACGCTCGTTGTCGCTCGCACTGCTGATGCTGCTCTCCAGCCTCGTAGGACTGCAGTTCGCCGCCTACGAAGCGATGGCCGCGACCGACCAGGATGGAGATGGCCTGACCTGTGGGCTCGAATACCTCATCGGGACTCAATGCCAGAACTGGGACTCCGACAACGACGGACTCCCCGATGGCTGGGAATGGAAGTACGGACTTGACCCGACCGACGGATCCTCGCTCAGCAGCAACGGTGCCGGCGGCGACCCAGATAGGGACGGCATGTCCAACCTGCAGGAGTACTCCTACCACGAGCCCATCAACTGGGACAATTCCAACACCGCCAACGTCCTCGACAACGGAGTGTGGTGGAACGGCACTGTGCCAGTGCGCGACTGGA
>JAKUTA010000046.1 GCA_022447885.1 Candidatus Poseidoniales archaeon
CGCGTGGTACCCCTGCTTCCCAAACATGCGGCGGGTGGCGAGGATGTCGACGACGATGATTCGGCGCCGCTGCACGATCAGTCAGCCGTTCCCGACGAAGAGCCGGACGAGCAACGATCCGAGTCAACCACCTCGACCGCTGTCGTCTCCGTGACAGAAGTCTCCCCCGTACCTGAAGTCGTGGAACCTGTGGAACCCGAGCCATCCCCTTCGTCCCTCCCGCCGCTGCCATCCCGCCCCACCGAGGTGAACAACGGTGCGTTGGCTGCCATGCCGAAACTGCCGAGCCTTCCCGGCGCCGGAGAGGCACCCGTGTCCCCTGCCGTCCCAACCCTTCCGAGTCAACCCACTGCTGCGCCCTCAGCTGACGCGTTCGAGGAGAAGCCGGAGATGCAGGAGACCGCTGCAGATGTGGCAGAATCCAGTGGGCAGACGGCTGCTGCAGGTGCGCCCGCACTGTCGGACCGTCTGTGGCCATGGCCGCAGACGGATGCGTGGGACGACCTCGCCGTGCGCAGGTCGCTGCGTGAGGTGATGGAGCAGGTGAAGTCCGGCTCGCTCGACACCGCTGCACGCGCGCTCGACAAACTCGGACCGCATATCGGCGATCGCGTCGAACTCATCTTCCACGTCGGTGTGGTGCTGAAGAAACTGGAACGGGAGAATGATCTCGCCCGCATGCTGGAGGCAGGACAGCGCCTCCACCCCGATGACGAGAACGTCGCCAATGCGGTGAAATCCCTCGGCTCGTGAACCACTCCCGAGCGCGAGCCGAAGCCTCATCATCGAAGCGACGCCTCCTCCCGGACGTGCACCCGACTCCAACGCTCGTGGTCGATGACGAACTGCTGCTGCGCCCTGCGGCTCCGGTGCACCACTCTCAGTTCCGTGTCGCGTTCGAGGTGAGCATGCCCGAGGTGCTGCCTGCGTTTCCGTGGTTCGAGCCAGACGCAGAGACGCCCGAGCAGTTGCTGGACTACCTGCGCGAGGTCGAGCGGATGGGGCGGGGTGGAATGCTGCACCACTGGGTCATCATCGCTCGAGCAGAACAAGGCGAGTCAGAGCGGTTCCTCGGTCTGGTCGCCTTCGATCGCAGCACGCGCACCCGCTATGGGGCTTGGAACCTCGGTTACTGGGTGCGCTCCGATGAGACGCGGAGGGGCGTGGCATCGCGCTCGGTCGACCGTGCGCTCGAGTGGCTGGCCGGCAGCCAGGGTGGCCCGTTCGCGGTCGAGGTGACCGTCGATCCGGACAACGAGGCTGGAATGCTGACCGCCGCTTCGATCTGCGCCCGCTGGGAGGGCCGCCGCGAGCGTTCGGGGGATGGCATGGTGGAGGTGGCCGGCGAGCAGCGCGAGCACATCACGTTCCTGCTCCCCCGGCTCCCGCTTCCCCACTCCGAAGAAACCTCTGTGCGCAGTGCGGTCGACACAACCGAGTCCAGTGGGCGGTTCGTATGGTTGTCCGTGGACACCGATGACCTCTGCCACCATCCGAAGGTCACTGGGCACCCGCGGAGATCGCGGTCCGGCGGGGCTGTGGGTGCCTACCAGATGAGTGACCGGCTGACGGCCGCGCTCGATGGCTTCGCCTGTTGGCGGGACGGTGCCGGTGAGGGCATCGCAGTCACGCTGTTCGTCATCGCCGAGCAGCTCGACGACCCACGCTTCGCCCATCGCCTGTCCGGGTTGCTCGCCGATGATCCGCACCTCACGCTCGGCTGTCATGGGATGCACCACCGCTGCTGGTCGGCGTGGCCGGCTGACGAGCAGGGGTTCTCCAGCATGCTCGACGAGGCGTACCAGCGCCTCGCCTCGTTCGCCGGCGCCGGCTGGCGGCCGTGGTTCCGCGCCCCGGGTGGCTACATCGCGCCGTGGATGGCGAAGCCTCTGTCCGACTCAGGATTCACACTGGACTCATCGATCAACCCCACGTTCCTGATGTCGCGCAAGGCGGGTCCTGAACGGAACTGGAATGCCGTGTCGCGGGCGCTCCGCAAAGCGGACTTGGTCTCACGGCCGTGGCGCACCGCCGCCGGTCTGCCGATGTGCGGCCCGGCGCTGCGCATCCCCGTGCTGGCGCAGATCGCCAGGGGCCGCTGGCGCAGTTCGACCCGCCGAGCGCAGTGCGCAGACGATGCAACCCTGCTCGACCCTGACCGACCGGTGGTCGCGCTCTACTGGCACCTCCTCGACCATGCCCGGCGCGGCGGACGCTGGTCCCCTCCGCTGCACCCATCTCTGCAACGGGTCCGGTAGTCGAGAACGAGGGTGGACCTCGTTCCCGTACCTGCTGTCGTAGACAGCAACAGCAGAGGAACCGATATAATGGGCGGGCATGTCGACCGGATTCCCCCCTGTGGGGAGTAGGAACTGCGCACAGAGAGCCAAGGACCGGTGATTGAGGATGACTGGATTCGACTTCGTGCTCAGCATCGGCGGCGCGGCCGGTCAGGGAATCGCGACCCCGGGGAACATTCTCGCTCGGATGTGCGCTCGCCGTGGCATCCACATGTACGCCTACAACGCCTACCAGTCGATCATCCGCGGTGGCCACTCTTTCCTCACCGTGCGCATGAGCGATGTCGAGCGCCGCACCCACGGGAACGAGATCGACCTGCTCCTCTGCCTCAACCAGGACACGATGGACAGGCACCTCGAGCATCTGGGCGCCGGCACCTCTGTCATATTCAACAGCGACACCATCACCGCCGGAGATGCCGCCGAAGGTGTGCAGTTGTGCCCGATGGAGGTTGGCGAGCTGGCCGGCAAGGGTGCCAACAAGCTGATGCAGAACACGGTTGCACTCGCCGTCGCGAGCCAACTCATGGGGGTAGAGTTCGAGGCTCTCGAGGACGTGCTCAGGTTCCAGTTCTCTGGCAAGAGTGCGGAGATCGCCGACGAGAACGTGCGCGTGGCACAGGCGGCTTACGACTATTCTGCGACCGAGTTCGAGCCCGCAGCACAGCAGATGCCAGCACCAAGTCAGCCGCTGGCGGTGTGGCGCGGCAACGACGCGTTCGCCGTGGCCGCCGCCGGCGCCGGTGTCAAGTTCTACTGCGCCTACCCGATGAGCCCCTCGACCGGCATCCTGCACTGGATGGCGGCCAACGCCCGCGAACTGGGCATCATGGTACGTCAGGTGGAGGACGAGATCAGCGTCATCTGCATGACCATCGGAGCGGCGCATGCCGGCTGCCGCGCCATGTGCGCCACCTCCGGTGGCGGCTTCGCGCTGATGACCGAGGCGGTCGGCGCCGCCGCCATGATGGAGATACCCATCGTGATCGTCAACGTGCAGCGCGCCGGTCCCTCGACCGGTGTGCCCACCAAGACGGAGCAGGGCGACCTGTGGCAGGTGCTCGGCGCCAGTCAGGGAGACTTCCCCAAACTCATCCACGCACCGACCAGCCCGCTCGACGGCTTCCAGACCATCCCCCTGGTGTTCAACCTCGCCGAGAAGTACCAGCTGCCGGCGATGATCCTCTCCGACCTGCTCATCTCCGACGAGACGGCCACCGTCGACCCCGCTCTGCTCGACATGCACCCCGACATCGACCGCGCCGGCCTGATCATGGAGGCTGGTGACGAGGCAGGTTCCTACGAGCGCTACAAGTTCACCGAGAGCGGCATCTCGCCGCGCGCGCTGCCCGGGATCCCCGGCTACGAGCACGTGGTGGCGACAGACGAGCACATGCCCGACGGCGTGCTCATCAGCGACGAGTTCACCCACCCGCACAAGCGCCGCGCGATGGTCGAGAAGCGCCAGCGCAAGATGGACGGCCTGCTCGCTGAACTCCCCCCCCCGAGAATCGTGGGCGACCCTGATGCCGAGGTCACCCTGATCGGTTGGGGCTCCACTGAGGGTGTCATCCAGGAGGGCATCGAGCAGTTGGCGGAACAGGGCATCACCGCCAACCACCTGCATTTCACGTGGATCGTCCCCTTCCACGCGGACGAGGCCAACGCGCTGCTGGAATCATGCAAGCACACGATCATCATCGAGAACAACTACACCGGCCTGTTCCACCGCTACCTGCGCAGCGAGACCGGGTTCACGGTGGACGGCCACATCCGTAAATACGACGGCGAGCCGTTCAAGCCGAAGCACATCGTGGCGTGTGTTCAGGAGCAGCTTGCAGGCGCGGATGAAGTGAGCGTGCCGTACGAGGAGATAATCGTCTGAGGAATCGGCAGAGGAAGTGAAACAATGGTCACAGGAGAACAGTTACCGCAACTGACGGCGAAGGATTTCAAGGGCAAGGTGGACCCCGACTGGTGTCCCGGATGCGGTGACTTCGGTGTGCTCACAGGGCTTCAGCGGGCGGTCGCGGAATTAGGGCTGCAACCCCACGAACTGATGACCATCAGTGGCATCGGATGCTCCTCCAACTTCCCCGGATTCTTCAACTCCTTCGGCATGCACACGCTGCACGGGCGCTCTCTCCCCCATGCATCGGGTGCCAAACTGGCGAACCACGAGATGACGGTCGTCGTGACCGGAGGAGATGGGGACGGCTACGGCATCGGCGGCAACCACTTCACGCACACCAGCCGGCGCAACCTCGACATCCTCTACATCGTGATGGACAACCAGATCTACGGACTCACCACCGGCCAACTGTCGCCCACGAGCGAACTCGGCATGAAGACCAAGACCTCACCCCACGGCAGCATCGAGCTGCCGGTAAATCCGATCGCCAGTGCGATCACCGCCGGTGCGACCTGGGTGGCGCGTGGCTACACCGGGAACATCAAGCAGCTGATCTCGCTGATAAAGGCGGGCATCCAACACAAGGGGTTCGCGCTGCTCGACGTGTTCTCTCCGTGTGTGACGTTCAACAAGGTGAACACCTACCAGTTCTTCCGGCCGCGCGTCCAGCCGCTCGAGGATATCGACCACGATTCGAGTGATTGGAAGGCGGGCATCGAGAAGGCGATGGTCTGGGGTGAGGAGATCCATACCGGGCTGTTCTTCGAGACCAATGCGCGACCCACTCTTGGAGAGCAGGAGCCGGTGCTCGACGAGGGTGGGCCGCTCGGGTTCCGCGAGCTCGGATTGAGCAAGGAAGAGACCGAGCGCATCGTCTCGCGCATGATGTGAAACGTGCCTTCGGAATAGAGAAATGGGCCTTCTGGACCGCTGCTGCGGCATGTTGCTGAAGCACTTTCACCCGTGGTGGGGCGATTGGCGCGCGCCCGCGCACGGGGAACGCTGCACTGCGATGATATCGAATGTGCTGAAATGGTCTGGAAAGATGCTGTATAGAGCATAGTCTACCAATACTCCCACCCACTTTCTTCATACATGGTCCTCCTGTGGGGTTGTGCTATGAGGACACGTTGTGTACTGCCCTTGTTGATGACGGCGCTCATGCTGTTCAGCATCTCCGTGATGCTGGTCGAAGCGCCCGAGGATGTGAATGAAGAGACGGAGAACGCCCTCCAGATGGAGGATGTGGTGTATCGCGCGAGCGACCCTGGGCACATCGTGTTCAGTCAGTACATCACCTCTGACAACTGTGGTTTTTGCATGAGTTACGGCTCACCTTCGCACAAGAAATTGAAGAATGACTGGGCTGACAAGTACACCTACGTGTCCCTGCACTCGGCCAGCTACGGTAACACCGCCGATGGTGAGTCAGGAAACGTGGCTCCGATCATGTCGGTCAGCCACCTGAAGGAGACCGGTGGAGCGCCGAAGACCTCGTTCGGAGACGCCGAGGGAGGGGTCGATGTGTCGACGACATACTTCCGCATCGGATGCGGAGCCGTTGGTTGCTGGGATGCACCCTTCAGCAGCGGCGGGCGCACTCACAGCACCTATGCTGACTACTCACTCGGGGTCGGCCAGAGCGACAACGGCGACGGCACCACGACCATCGATATCAGCGTCGACTACGTCGGCAGCGGCACTGCGCCGCTCTCGACCTACACCCTCTACGCGGCTGTAACGGAGAACGAGTGTGTCTCGCACGCCTACACGGACGGCACCAGAGGCGGCCACTGCTGGGAGGCATGGCTGCTCAACGGTGGCGCATACGTCTCCAACAGCGGCAACGTCGGCGGCGGCACAGGCTTCCAGACCATCTCGCTCGCCAGTGGCTCCGCAAGTGCCACCTGGACCGTGCCGAACAATCTGGTAGGACAAGGAGCGAGCAACATGCTCACCGTCGCCGCTCTCTACAGCGGCTGGAGCACCAGCAGCGCCGACTTCGACATGTTCACCGCTGCGGACAGTTCGATGAACCCGATGGACCTGGGCATGGAGCAGTTCACCGTCACCAACCGAGACCACAACTCCAACGGCTTCATCCCCGGTGACATGCTCACCCTTGACGCCAGCGTGAAGAACATCGGCACTGAGGACTACAGCGCCGGCGGCGACATCGCCTTCTACCATGTGACCGGCATGAACACCGAGACGCTGATCGGCCAGAGCATCTCGCTGAACAACCTCGTTCAGGGAGCGACACAGACCGTCAGCGCCGAGTTCGACACCAGCGGGATCACTGCCGTCTCCAGCGGCACCAGCACCTTCCGTGCCAAGCTGATCAACACCAACGGCGAGCGCAGCATAGGGAACAACATCGACACGGCCTACGTGTCACATGACGTAGCACCCGCTGTCCTGAGCCAACCCAGTTCCAACAGCAACGGCGAGATCGACCGGGGCCACTCAATAGACTTCGAGGTACACTGGAACTCCAACGACCTGGTCTCCGAGCCATGGCTTGCGAGCGGTGTGCTGGAGGTGACCCCGAGCGGGCAGAGTCTCTGGTCCGATAACTGGGTGGGTGATCCGATCCTCATCGGCAACGGCACCGGCAACGAGCAACTGATATTCACGGTCTCACCGCCGAACACCGCTTCCAGCGGCGATTACGACGTGCGCGCAATGGTCACGGACGCGCGCGGTCAGGCCAGCGGCTGGTCTCCGACCTGGGTCGGCGCCTTCACGCTGATGAACGGCCTTCCGATGGTTGTGAATCCGAACACGCCTCCTGGAGAGATTCCCGGTTCGTGTCCGGACTATCCCGGACAGCCGACGGTGAAGGTGGACATGGTCGAGCAGATCGACATGCGCGGCCTGGTGTGCGACGCTGAGACACCACTCAGCCAACTGCTGATCACCTCCAACAACCCTGCCTTCCTGGGATGGTACCCGGCATCGCAGATCATCGAGGTGCAGTTTGCTTCGGTTGCCCGTAATCAACAGGCCCAGGTCATCCCACAGGGGTTGCAGCTGAGCATCACTGACCCTGAGGACGAGAACGGGGGCTCGCTCAGCGTGATGGTCATCGAGAACGGCGCACCGCGCTGGGCTCAGTTGCCGTCTCGCTCCTTCGATGAAGGCGGCTCTGACTCGCTGATGCTCACTGAGTATCTCTCGGACACCGATGAGAACGGCAATGAGTCCAACCGGATGGGCCTGATTGTCTCGATCGCGAGCATCGAGGACCCGACACTCGTCGAAGCCACGGTCAGCGGACACACGCTGAACATCCGGGCCGTCGACGATGACAACTTCGGCAGCACCACGATCACGCTGCGCGCCACGGACACCGATGGCCGCTCCACCGACACCCAGCTGATGGTGATAGTGGCGAACATCAACGACGCACCCGTGCTCGACGTCTCGTCGCTTTCCGATGTGCGCCTGAAGGCGGCCGACCCCGATGATGCAGAGGTTGGCAAGTTCGTCTTCGACGTGGGCGCCAATCTGGTGGACATCGACGACGAGGTCGACCTGATGTTCGTCACCGCGGTGTGCGACACCTGGTATGTCGGCTCGTACTACAATCCGATCAACGGGCTGCTCACGGCTCGCTGGGAGGAGACTGGAACGCACACGCTGACCATCGTCGTCCAAGACTCGCACGGCGCACAGAACAGTTACTACATCACCATCGAGGTCATTGACGTCTTGCCGCTGGTCTGGTCGAATGACGCCCAGTCCGGTGACCTGATGGAGGAGGCGACCGACCTCTACGTCGGCGAGAACCCGTCCGCGACGCTCAGTTACCATGGCGCCGATCAACTCAGCGACATCGAGGTCTACTGGAACATCTGCAACTCCGACACGGGCATCTGCACTGAGTTCGGCGAGGAGCATCCGACCCAGCAGCAACTGGAGAGCGGGATCAGCTTCACCGCCACCAAGACCTCCACGGGCGGCGGCCTGCTGTT
>JAKUTA010000047.1 GCA_022447885.1 Candidatus Poseidoniales archaeon
ATTCCCTCGAGCCGCTGGAGCGCTCCGAAGTGCAGGACCTGATTCAGCGCAGGATGGCTTTGTCGTCCAGGGTGCGCTGGGCTCCTCCGGAGCATGTCATCGACAATCTGCTCGATGAGACCGGCGGCCACGCCAGCCGGGTCATGCGCCATCTGCGCGACCTGGTGGCCCACTCGCGGGGCGTGCGCATGACGAGAACGCGGCGCATCGAAATGGAACTCAGCCTGGAGGTGCGCGAGCGCACCCACATCGAGGACGAGAGTTTCCAGCGGGTCGCCGCCGAGGCGAAGCCGATAATCGAGCCGCAGATCGTGATCAAGGACCCGGATGCGCAGGACACCTGGGACAGCCAGGATGAGGTGAAGGACGCCGATGTCGCCGACGACGTGCCCGAAGTCGGCCACGAGGAGGCGGAAGACGCCGATGATGGCTGGGAGCCGGGGACGAGCCTCCCCGAACTCAGTCTCGAAGAGGAGTTCGCGGACGAGGAACCCGAAGAGGAGGAACAGGAGTCCGAGCCCCTGCCGGAACCTGAGGAGTTCACGCCACTCCCCGATGAGGATGACTTCTCATCGCCCGACGACGGCGCCGAGATGCTCGAGATGGCGCCAGGCACAGCCCCTCCAACCACCGTGGGCGGCTTCGGCGGGCTGCTCAGCCGCAACAAGGAGGCGAACATCGGCCAGCAGCTGGACGACAGCCCGATGCCGCCGATCGAGATCGCTGGAGAGCCGCTCCACCCAGAACCCGTGCCCGAACCCGAGATTCCACCTGAGGCGTCCGAGGTGGAGGGGGAAGACCCGCGCTCGGCACGCCTGTCGGAAGACGGTCCTACAACCGACCTTGAGCGTGAACCGGACGTCATGACCCCGGAAGCGGCCCTGTGGATGGACGCGGGCAGCGAGCCCCCGGTTCCCGAGATCGCCCACGAGGGCGATTCGCGACCACCTGAACCGGAACCGACGGTCATGCGCGAAGCGCTGCACGCCATTCGCCCGCCCGAGCCGGCGGTCGCAGCCGCTCCGGCACTCGACGTCGACTTCCTCAGCACATTGGGAGATTCGCAGGTGCGCATCCTCGAGGAGGCTCTCGAACGCGAGGTATCGCCTTCAGATGAGGTGCTGCAGCGGGGACTTGACGTGGGCAGACCGCGGCTGTCGCAGTTGTTCAACGGCATGCTCAGGGCGGGGGTGCTGACCGTGCGCAGACAGGGCAGGAGTCGGCTCTACCGCATCAGCGAACAGGCCCGCGACCATCTCTATCGTCTCGGCAAGGATGAATGAGGGCGGCAGGTATGATTCGGGAGGAATGACTGTGCAACAGGACTGGCGAGTCGGCTGGAGCCACCAGCTGGAGGGCAAGGTGTGCGCGATCGCCGCCGATGCCGCCGGGATGATCGTCGCTGCGGGCGGGGTAATCCGCATGCTCGATGTCGAGGGTGATTTCGTCTGGCGCAGGGAGCTCGCATTCGATGTCTACCATCTGGAGATCGACCACCATACCGTTGCCGTGCTGGCCGGCCCGGGATTCCATCTGCTGGACATCGCCACCGGCGAGCCTCTCGGTGAAGGGAGGAGCGTCTCCGGGGGCTTTCGCTCGGTCATCGCCCGTCCCGGGGGCGGCTGGGTGCTGCAGGACCGTGGCGACCACATGCACCTGTTCGACCGCATCGGCAGAGGCATCAGGAGGCTGAGGCCGGGAAGGATCCGCCATCTGGTGGGCTGGCTCGATCGCGAACATCTGCTGGTGCATGACGACGACGGCTACCTGCGCTGCCTGCGTCTCTCTGGAGATGACAGCCAGCGGGTCATCGAAGGACGGCGCTGGGCCTGGGTCAGTCGTCTGTCCGGTGGAAGGCTGCTGGTGCAGTCTCCCGAGGGTAGTCTCTACGAGGGGACCCCGAACCCATTCGGATGGGATTCGCTGGAGCAGTTGCGCGAGTTGGCTGCGGACCCGTTGGCCGCCGACCGCTGTGGTGATGGCTGGTGGCTGCTCACGCTCTCCGAGACCCTGGAACAGGTTCCGCCCACTTCCACGGTAGCGATGCCCGCCGGTCACCTGCTCTCCTCCAATGGTGCCGACGTGATGTGCACAGCCACCCGCGATGGACTGGTGCGCTGGTGGGAGTCGCCACAACTCGCCAGTCGGCGCAGCGAGATCCTCAAGCGGCTGGTGGTCAGCGAGCGCCGACGCATCGACTGGGAGCAGCGTCAGGTGATGTTCGAGGCGGCGCTTACCGCAGAGGATGAAGGCATGCTCACGAATGCCATCGAACTCTACCAGGCGCTTGGACGCACTGAAGATGTCAGGAGATTGCTCGGCCAGCAGGAACAGGCCTCCGCAGGCGGGTGAGCAGCATGGTTGACGGAGACGGAACCGCATCCGGGGCCGAGGTCACAGAGGAACTGGTGACGCGCTATCTCGACCTGACTGCACAGGCTCGGGCAAAAGCCACCCCTCTCACCGAAGACGGGAGCGATGACGCTGCGAAGTTGGCTGACATGCTGCGCATGGTCGACGATTACTCCTCCGACGCCCGGCATTTCATGGAGTCGGGGGACATGGTGCGCGCCTTCGGCGCGATCAACTACGCCCACGCCTGGCTCGATGCGGCGGTCAGGATCGGATTCTTGGACGGTCATGGTGATGACGAACTGTTCACACTCCCTCCTTGACTCCCTCACGCGCGGACACGCCTCTATGGCGGCGCGCGCACGTTGGCATTCCGAATCTCTAAGAACGGCGGAGCGAGGAAGGGAACGGTTCACGGACCGCGGGCGACGGCGAAGGTGTCACAGAGGAGGCTGAAGCGATGACAGGATATCTCGATCGCATCGGCGCGGGCAAGATCATCCGCGACCACGCTCCGCTCACCTTCGATTACATCCCTGACGAGTTGGTGGGCAGGGATGCAGAACTGACCAAGCTGGGCGAGATCTTCACCGGCATCGAGGACGGGCGGGTCTCCTGCCGTGCGGTCATCACCGGACAGGTCGGCAGCGGCAAGACCGTGCTGTCGCACTGCTTCTCCAAGGACCTGCAGCGGCACTTTGCAGGGACGCGTGATATCAGGCCGGTGCATGTCAACTGCCGCAACCACCCGTCGAAGACACAGGTGCTGCAGCGCCTGATCACCGCGCTGGACAGCGGTCATCCCGAGCGCGGACTCGGCAGCGGGGAGATCATGCAGTCACTGCGCCGCCAGCTGCACGGCAACAAGGAGCACCTGCTGCTGGTGCTCGACGAGGTCGACCACCTGCTGCGCAGCGACAAGGGCGACCTGCTCTACCAGTTGCTGCGCATCGACGAGGGGCTCGAGCAGGCAGGAACGCTCTCATTGATCATCATCAGCCAGACGCAGGTGCTCGACCTGCTGGAGCCGGCGATCATCTCTCGCTTCGGCACGAGCAACCACGTCCACCTCGAAGTCTACGCCGCTGAACAACTCGAAGCCATCGCCCGCCAGCGTGCGGAGGCGGCCTGCATCGAGGGCACCGTTCCTGACGGCGTGCTGCGCACCATCGGCCAGCGGGCGGCCGAGATCGGGGATGCTCGACTCGCCATCGAACTGCTCGAGGATTCAGCAAAGAAGGCGGAGCGGTCCGGCCGCGGCGAGATAATTCCCGATGACGTGCGCATCGTCGCCCGCGAGGTGGGACAGACGGTCGAGCCGAACGTGGTCGAAAATCTCACCCTGCACGCACAACTCTCCCTGCTGTCGCTCTGTCGCCGCCTGCGCAAGGAGGACGAGGTGACCACCGGCGACGCCGAGAAGCTCTACCACGTCGTGTGCGAGGAGTACGAGGTCGAACCGCGCAGCCACACCACCTTCTGGAAGCATCTCAAGACGCTGGAGCAGCAGCAGTTGATCGAGTCGCGCACAGCCAACCAAACCTCTGGCCGCGGCCGCACCCAGCATCTGTCGATGCCCGCCGCCCTTCCAGGCACACTCGAGAAGCGGGTCGAGGGCGCAATCGAGCGCTCTGTGCGCAAAGCCCGGCTTTGACACGGATGGAATCGTTGGACTCGGTCCTACGGACCGGTGGGAATCCACATATAGGGGCCGCTTGTCGGCGGGACGCTGAGTGGTGCAATGGCAGAGAAAGATGAGGCTGCGTTCAAGGCGGTGGTCAATGACACCGACCCTGCCAGCAACGGCAGGTCGTACGCCGTCGAGGTCAAGGGCGCCAATTACAATCACTTCCTCGGCAAGCGCATCGGCGACATCGTCGATGGCCAGTTCGTCGGCGAGGGCGACCAGTCGCTGCTCGGTTACCAACTGCAGATCACCGGCGGATCAGACCGTACGGGAACCCCCATGAGGCGGGACGTGGAGGGGGGCATGCGCAAGGGCGTGCTCGTCTCACCCGGTGTGGGATTCAAGGGTCATAGACTCATTCACAAGAAGGGCAAGCGCTACCGCTGGACCTACGCTGGACTGCGTATGCGGCGCAACTTCCGCGGCAACACCATCACCCAGGACACAGTCCAACTCAACCTGAAGGTAGTCGAGAGTGGCAAGAAGTCACTCGGAGTAATCTTCGGTCTCGTCGAGGAGGCCGCAACTGTCGAGGAGCCCTCTGGGGAAGAGGAGTGAATCGGCAGGGGGGATGAGAACTGGCAGAGAGAGAACTTCCGGCTCAACCTGAGGTGAACATCGGACTGGTAGGTCACGTCGACCACGGGAAGACCACCCTCACCCAAGCCCTCTCGGGCACCTGGACCGACACACACTCCGAAGAGCGCAAGCGGGGCATATCGATCAAGCTCGGTTACGCCGACACCGCCTTCTACAAGACCACGAAGAATGTCTACTATGCCACTGGAAAGCATCCCAAGGGCGAGGAGGACGTGGACAAGGAGTTGCAGCGCGTCATCTCATTCGTCGATGCTCCCGGTCACGAGACGCTGATGGCGGTGATGATCACCGGTGCCAGCATCATGGATGGTGCGCTGCTGCTGATCGCCGCGAACGAGGATTGTCCCCAGGCGCAGACCAACGAGCACCTGATGGCGCTGGAGATCGCCGGCATCGACAAGATCGTCATCGTGCAGAACAAGATCGACCTCGTCAGCCGCGAGCGGGCGGTCGAGTCCTACAACGAGATCAAGGAGTTCGTCAACGGGACCATCGCCGAGAATGCACCGATCATCCCTGTCTCCGCTCACCACGATGTCAACCTCGACATCCTGATCTCGGCCATCGAGCAGACGATCCCGACGCCGGACCGGGATGCGGCAGCCAACGGTCTGCTGCACATCGCCCGCTCGTTCGACATCAACCGGCCGGGGGCGCGCCCACCGGAACTGAAGGGCGGCGTCATCGGCGGCAGCATCGTCGAGGGCACGTTCAGCGTCGGCGACCGAGTGGTCATCGCGCCCGGAAGGAAAGTTGTCGACGGCAACAAGGCGACCTGGATTCCGCTGGTGACGGTCATCGACTCTCTGCGCGGGGGTGGAGCCCTGCGCGATTCGATGCACGCGGGCGGGCTGTGCGGGATGGCCACGCCGCTAGACCCCTCACTCACCAAGGCGGACGAACTGTCCGGCCAGGTGGTCTCGCGGGAGGGTGAGACACCTCCTGTGCGCGATTCGGTGGCACTCGAACTCACGCTGCTGGAGAAGATGGTCACCGGCGGGGGTGGAGCTGCCGATGCCGTGCGGACATGGCAGCCGAACGAGATGCAGAGGGTGCACTGCGCCACGGCGACCTCGGTCGGTGTGGTGAGCCACGTCAAGGGCAGGAAGGCGACGCTCGACCTGAGGCTCCCGATCTGCGCCAACGATGGAAGTCGCATCACGCTCTCACGGCGAGTCGGTTCCCGTTGGCGGCTGATCGGATACGCCACCATCCAATGAGGTGGAGCGATGCCCAGAGTACTCATCGACGCCTGCGGCTGGGTGGCGGTCGTCGACGGAGGCATCCACATCGACCACGCGCTCGCCGAACAGGTGGGTCCGGTCGAACTCGCCATCACCGCCGCCGGTCGCGCCGAGTTGGAGCGCTTGCAGGGTGAGCGCAGCGCCACGCTGCTGCTCGACCTGCTCGATTCGCGGGCGGAGGTGGTGCAGGCACCTGAGGGCGTGCGTCACACCGACGACCAGTTGATCAGATTGGCGGCTCAATTGCAGTGCCCGGTGTTGACTGTGGACCGCGAACTGAAGCGCAGGTTGATCGCAGAAGGCTCCCAGATCATCGAGGTCGTGGGCGGTTCCGCCCTGCGCCTCGTGAGTTGATTCGGGACAGCCATTATATTCTCATCAGACCGGCTTGGGGGGGATGTCCACCTCCAGCGTGACCTTAGGAAGACAGAACGGCGCCCGCGCCGCAGAATCGAATGGCCAGATGGAGCTGGTCGAATTGTTGTCGCGCATAGGGATTCGGAAGAATGTCGGGAGGCTGCTCGTCGAACTGAACGAGGAGGAGTGGATGGACAGCGGTAACCTGCAGGAAGCGACCGGCCTGCGCCAGCCAGAGGTGAGCACGGCGATGCGCGAACTCGTGCGCAGGGGTCTGGTGGAGATCCAATCGGAGAAGACCGGCAACCGCGGGAGACCGCGCCACCTCTACCAGTTGAAGGATGACTTGGCCATCTCGCTGCAACCGTTCATCGATGCTGCCGAAGAGAGGCTGACCGAACTGGATGAGAGCCTCAAACTGATCGCCTCATCCGACGCGCTGTAGTCGCCGAACAAGAACTCTTGAGCGGCATCACGGGATCTCGTCGAAGCGGTAGCCCTCTTCCCACTTCTTCTCGCCGAGAGCGACCTCGAGTTCGAACGGAGTGATGAGCGGCTTGGAATATCGCGTCGAGTCATCGATGGCGATCCTCGGACAGGCCGTGTTCACGAACGCATCGACGGGGTAGAAGTCGATCAGCTCCGGCCCGATGTATTCGAGCGCGATCAGGTAGCCCTTCCTGTCGTGGCGCTCCAGCATCCGCTTCATCCTCATCGCCAGGTTGCGACGCATCTGTCCCGGTTTCTCGCCGATGAGGATGCCGAACACCTTGGCGCCGTCGACCTGCATTATCAACCCGAAGCGTTGGCGCAGGATGCGATCGATCTGTTTCCGCCCCATCTCTCTGGCATCGCCGGTGTAGGGGTCGAGCATGGTCAATGGTTTGCCGGTGTGCAGCACGAGACCGATGGGGTGGAAGTCACCGCTGCCGAGGAAGAAGTAGTGGCCGATGGAGGGGTCGTCGCCCGAGTAGTTGCAGCCGAGCACCTGGCCGGGGAAGGAGAGCCGTGCACCCCCCACGGGAATCGTCACGTCGAAGCCGGCGTCCTCCAACCGTTGCTTGAACTCGGGAAGCAGATGCAGGTGCTGAATGGCCCCCACGAGCCCCAACTTGGCGTCCGACAATGGAGCCACCCTGCCCACCGAATCGAGGAACTTCTCCTGTGCCTCCTCCTCGCTCTCCGCCGTTTGCTCTTCACCTGACTCCTTCAGGCGTGCGCGTGCCATCTCGCGGTGCTGGTGCAGAAATGGGAGAGCCGGACTGAGTTCCGGGTCGCCGTCGTACGTGACCTCGATGAACTGTGTCTCGATGCCCGAATCGATGTTCATCTGGCTGTGGCCCATGTGCGCCACCAGGTCGATCCCCATCGAGCCCATCTTGTTGTGCACGAGGTCACACGCCCCGTAGCAGGGGTCGCCGGAGAGGATGACGTTGGCGTCGGTGCGCGACTCGATCTCGTCGATGATCTCGAGCGCCTGGATCTTCAGCCCCTCGGGAACCTGCAGCGCCACCAGACGGTGGTCGCCCTTGGCGATGCGCTCCGCCAGCTCATCGAGTTGGAAGTCGTGCCTCTCCAGGTCCATGCCTAACTCCACCCCGCCGTCCCGCGTCCGCTATATCATCCGTTGCATCGACTCAGCCACATTCAGAGAGCAGACCCTTGTGGGCCTGTTGCATCGGTAGCGTTTGACTCGACCCACTGAATGCCCATCGACTCAACAATTCCGAGTCAAAGGGTGTTTTACTGGAGCCCTTTGTTCATTTTCTCGCATCATACCAACCACGCTTTCTGATTTCCTTGTCAT
>JAKUTA010000048.1 GCA_022447885.1 Candidatus Poseidoniales archaeon
AGGCTGGCGGTCTGGTCAAGGAAGCGGCGGACTGACCTGCGCAGCACATCGGTCCGGTTGCGCATGCCATCGAATCCGATGCGCCTGTCGATCTCGAGAATCTCCTCCTCCGTCAGTCGGAAAGAGATCATCACACTCGGCGTTGTCATGGTCGGAAGCTACGGTTCGAATCAGGACAAACACTGAAAGTATTTAGTTTGTATGACAATCGTCTGACATTCGTATGCTCATGGAATGGGCTCTGAGTCCATCATTCATTGGTTATTTTCACCTAAAGTGGCACAATCTTGATCTGACCATCGCCGAGCCAGTTCCTAGGCGGGATTCCTGCCCCTCCACGCTCCGCTGGACCATCGGTTAACCATCCTCAATTCCTGAACACCCGCTCCGCGACTACGCGCGCGCCCGCGAGGCTCTGGAAGTTCCATCACTTCCATCCAGGACAGTTGACGACCACCACCAACCATCTGCGGATTGATCCTGTTCGTGAATCGACCGTCGATTTCCGTCCGCATGATATAGGCGCAACCTATCAGGGAACGCAAGCAGGGGTCGCCAAGCTTGGTCAACGGCGCTGCGTTCAGGTCGCAGTCCTCAGTGGTTCGCAGGTTCAAATCCTGCCCCCTGCATAACCCTCATCGAAAAGGACGAACAAATGGTGAGAACGAGAGCCAGCGGCGCGTGGTGAGGGTGAAATAGGCGGCCCTCCACGACCGCTGCATGGCACTGCAGTCGAGCCGTGGTCTCTACCTGTTCCTGCGTACTCTGGAGGTGGCTGTGGATGATGATGTCATCACCGAAGATGAGATGGCGATCCTCAACATCCTCTCGAGGTGCCTTGACCTCCCCGATGGGGTGATCGGCGCCTGCTGGGCGGTTGTGCGTGGCTCCATGGCGTCACCGATCACCTCCGACGAGGAGGCTTCGTGGTCGGGCAAGCGCCTTGGGGATGCGACCTGCTACCAGTCGGCGATCATCGCCGCCCTCGATGATGAGGTCATCACCGACGAGGAGATGGCGATGCTCGACTGTCTCCGTAAGGCGATGGGCATCCAGACGAACGAGCACGCGATGGTTGCCGAGGCGGTCCTCCATATGATCAACAACGCGGGTGAGGAGAGGCATAGAGACCGGTTCGAAGCGTACCTGACGAGCCACCCCTACCGCTGAGCCGATTCGTTGACATCGTTCTCGGCTGCTGCGCAGCCGCCGACCTACTAGGCGAAACATACAACATCACCTGCACCTCGTGT
The DNA here is from genome assembly GCA_022447885.1 of Candidatus Poseidoniales archaeon. Classification (GTDB taxonomy): domain Archaea; phylum Thermoplasmatota; class Poseidoniia; order Poseidoniales; family Thalassarchaeaceae; genus JAKUTA01. The sequence goes on from JAKUTA010000048.1 coordinate 1,254, forward strand.
ACGCCGAGGGATGCCCATGACCGATGAGGCTGTGAATCGTCGATTGCCAATCATCCTCGCCCTCGGCCTGAATGTGATGATGCTGCTCGCACTGCTGAGCGTGACCCTTCCAGCCGTACCGGGGGAACTTGAAGCGGGTCCGCGATACTCGAGCGCCCAAGTGGCGCTTCTGTGGGGCCAGAAGGTCTCTGGGAGCCAGAGCACGGACAGCGTTGAAGCGCTCGACCTGGATGCTTACGGTAACACCTACGCGTGCGGCTACTTCTATGGCACCGCCACCTTCGGTTCGATCACGTTGTCAGGACAGAACCAAGAAGGGTTCGTCGGGAAGATCGACCCGTCTGGAAACTGGGTATGGGTCCAGAAGATGGGCGGCAGCAGTTCGGATCAGTGCAGGGATATCGATGTCGACGACGGGGGCAACATCTCAATCACCGGTTATTTCTACAGCACTGCGTCGTTCGGCAGCACATACCTCTCCGCCGCAGGAGGTTACGACATCTTCGTCGCCAAACTGGACACCAACGGAACTTGGCTGTGGGCGACCAAAGCCGGCGGCAGCAGTACTGACTACGGTTATGGGGTTGCGATGGACAACAATGGTCGAGTCTACATCACGGGACAGTACTACAGTTCCGGAACGATCTACTTCGGATCTTTCACGCTGGCGACTTACAGTTACGATGAGGCATTCGTCGCCGCATTGGACCAGAACGGTCAGTTCATTTGGGCGCAGCGAATGTACGGCAGTTACTACCAGAGGGGCCGAGGAATCGACGTCAACGACAACGGAGAGATCGCGGTCACGGGGGAGTTCAGTTACCGAATCAACATGGGTGGTAGCTGCGGTGAGTTGATACCCGGTTACCAATCCAGCAATTACTATCGAATCTTCGTTGCCAGATACACCGCCAGCGGGAGTTGCCTGTGGGCCCAGATGGCCGGCTACCTGCAGTCGTCATACAGTTCGTATGGTGAGGACGTCGCCATCTCCAACAACGGCGAAGTCGCAATTGTGGCGAGATTCCAGTACCTGGTGGATTTCCAGACCAATAACAACAACAGGCTCTTCGCCTATCAGAACGGTAACAACTGGGATTGTATGGTTGCGAAGTACGCCAGCAGCGGAGGTGTTGTCTGGGCGAAGGCGGTTGGTGGCAGCAGCACAGACTATTGCTATTCCTTGGATATGGACCGGACATCTGGTAACATCACAATTGCTGGAATGTACCAGGGTACGGCATGGTTCGGGAACACCTACATCGCCAGCAGAGGCGGCACCGACGCCTTCTACGCCACACTGACCCCCGACCCCCAGAATCCATCTGCATACATCTGGAGCACGATACACCACTTCGGCGGAACCAGCAGCGATTACGGCTGGGCAGTAGCTGCCCGGAATGGGACGGTGGCCTACGGCGGATATTTCTACTCCAACGCATATGACGACGCCAATCAAGTCACTTTGAGTAGCATTGGTGGATATGATGGATTCCTACTCATCTATGGTGTCGACAGCGACGGTGACGGCGTCGGCGATGGCACAGATGTGTTCCCCAACGAGCCTAGTCAATGGGCGGACCGGGATGGCGATGGATTCGGGGACAACCTGACCGGATTGAACGGTGACGACTGCCCCAACACCTTCGGTAACTCGACCGGCGGGGAGGGACTGTATGGCTGCCCGGACCGAGATGGTGACGGCTGGGCGGACTCTGTCGACATGCTCCCTGATGAACCGACCCAATGGGAGGACACCGACAACGACGGCTTCGGCAACAACATGAGCGGCTACCAGGGCGACGGCTGTCCGATGATGTGGGGCAACTCGTGGCGTGACCAGTTCGGCTGCCTCGACCTCGATGGCGACGGCCAGTCGTTCATGAACGACAACTTCCCGAGCAAGAACACCCAGTGGAACGACACCGATGGTGACGGTTCGGGGGACAATTGGGCTGACAAGACATGGAACGTCACCAGGCCGGCGCACTGGCCGGGTGAATGGATCGCCGGTGCCTGGCAGCCCGACCCGTCTCCGCTCGACTGGGATGACGACGGCTACGAGGATGGTGTACTGGAAGGCGCCTCGCATCCGTGGGATGACTGTGTCTACGAAGCAGGAGACTCCTGGCGCAACCTGATCGGATGCCCTGATTCCGATGGCGATGGCTGGTCGGACATCAACGACGAGGTCGATGACAATCCTAGCCAGCACGAGGACCATGATGGAGACGGATTCGGTGATTCTGCCAACGGCTCGATGTTCGACGATTGCCCGACGCGCTGGGGCAACAGCACGATCGATCGCTTCGGCTGCCCGGACAACGACGGCGACGGACTCTCCAACGACAATGATGATTGTCCCACGGTGGCGGGCTTGCCTTCCAACGGCTGTCCTGACCGGGATGGCGACGGTTACGTGGATCAGGCAGATGAGTCAGACGACCCTGTCGACGATTGCCCGGACGACTTCGGCACCTCGTACATCGACCGCTACGGATGTCCCGATGGCGACGGTGATGGCTGGTCGGACGCGAATGACCCGTTCCCCGATGACGGCACCCAATGGGGGGATTCCGACGGTGACGGTTACGGGGACAACCCCGATGGGGAGATGGCTGACGATTGCCCGAGCCGCGCCGGCCAGTCGAGCCAGGGCGGCGTGCTCGGTTGTGAGGATTGGGACCTCGACGGCTGGGCCGACCACATCGACCCCTACCCACAGAATGCCAGCATGTGGTCCGATGGGGATGGCGATGGCTTCGCTGACCAGCAGGGGACGAACATCTCGGACAACTGCCCTGTGGAATGGGGCAACTCTACCCTCTTCCGACGGGGATGCCCCGACATGGACGGCGACGGGGTTCCCGACAACCTCGACTGGGACATCGACGGTGACGGATACCCGAACACCGACGAGATGCGTTCGGACCCGCCCTCAGACCCTTACGACTCAGCGGACACCCCGGCGGATCTCGATGGGGACGGCCGCGCCGATAACCTCGAGGGATCTGAGATCTCCAGCAGCTCACTGATGCAGGACACGTTCGGCAAGGTGGTGACCGGGGCGGTGCTGCTGCTGGTGGTGTTCGCCGTGGTGCTCTCGTTCATGCTGGTTAACACCAATGCAGGTCGCCGGAACACGTTCGGGCGACTCGAGAAGCAACTGTTCGAAGCAGAAGGATTCGATGGACTCGCAGAGATCGAGGAGGAACTCGAGGAGTTACTCCGCCGAGGCAGCATCTCGGGCTCGCAGGGGATGCTCATGCGCCAGCAGGTGGATGAGAAGCGTTACGCGCTCGATGAGGAGCTACGCGTCAGCCAGCAGGCACAGTGGTGGGCAGCGATGGGACAACAGAACCAGCAGTGGGGTGGATGGTACCCGACATCCGAACAGGCGCAGTGGTATGCCGGACAGCAGGACGCGGGCCAGTATGACCAGTACGGCGGCCAGCAATGACGCTGTCGTGTCCCCCCGGTGCATCGGCGCTTCTATGAGGAAGGTCCTGAGGTGGCCGGGCTAGGTGAAGACATGTCATCCAAGGCGATCAACGACACCATCCACGGCGTCATCCATGTCGACGGCGCCTGCAGGGACCTGCTGTCAACACCTGAATTCAACAAACTGAGCCATATCAAGCAACTCGGTCTCGCCCACCTTGTCTTTCCGGGCGCCCACCCCACGAGGTTCGAACATTCGCTCGGTGTGTCACATCTGGGTGGGAAGATGGCTGATTCGGTCGGGCTCGACGCAGAAGAGAAGAAACTCGTGGAGACCGCCGCCATGCTGCACGATGTAGGTCACGGACCGTACTCGCACACGCTCGAGCACATCCTGCATGCGCGCGGGGGGATGGACCACATGTCGGTCACCGAGGGTATCATCACCGGTGACTACGACGTCCTGCGCGGCGACGAGCATCGGGTGTTCCCGCAGCGCAGGAGCGTTCCCGAGATCCTCGAGAAGCACGGCATGGACCCCAAAGAGGTCGCCGGCCTCATCCGCGGACCTGATGCGGGTGGCAGTGAGCGCGACCTGCTCTACTGGACCGAGGGCTCAGCGTCGTTCCAGTCCGTCGACCGGACCATGGGCCATCTTGTGCACGGACCGGTGGACTGCGACCAGATGGACTACCTGATGCGTGACTCCCACTTCACGGGGGTCAAGCACGGCATCATCGACCATGAGCGGTTGATCGCCTGCTTGGAGCGGCACGCGGATGATGTGGCGGTGACCGAAGGAGGCCTCTCGGCCCTGGAGGGGATGATGGTGGCGCGCGGCCTGATGTACAGTGCGGTCTACTTCCATCGCGTGACGCGCATCACGGAACTGATGCTGTCGCGGGCTGTCGAGCGCATGGAGGGCATCGAGGTCGAGCCGATCGACATGCAGCGCATGGTCGATGCAGAGATCTGGCAGGTGCTCGACCAGGCCGGTGACTTCTCGCGCGACATGCTCACACGCATCAAGTACCGACAGCTGCTCAAGATCGCCGTCAACCGGCGCCAGAAGGAGTTGGAGGACTCCGAGATCGCCCGTCTCGTCGAACTGGCGCAGAACAGTACACTGCGCCAGGAAATCGAAGCGGAGATCGCCGGGCGTGCCGGCATTCCCGAGGGGTATGTGGCGCTCGACGTGCCGAGCGTGAAACTGCTGCTCTCCGAGCCGCGCATCGCGCAGGTCGACATCCGCATCATCGGGGACGATGGCGTGACGCGCTGGTTCGCCGAGCACACACCGATCGCCAAGGCCCTGCGCGAGCGTCAGGTGTCGCAGTCGGCGATGTACGTCGCCACCCTCCCGCACGCCGTTGACAAGGTCGCTGGAATCGCTGAGCGCGTCATTTTCGCTTGAATGCTAATGGCATGGGCCCATTGTGGCTGTGCGATAAGTGTGAAAAGGGGGGTGTGGGTCGGCGATGCCACTTGAAGGCGCATCCGCGACTTCTTCCCGTCCTGCATGGTGAGAAAAATGCACTCGCATCTGCAAGAGGTCTATGAGACCGTATTAGCCCGTGATCCGGACCAGCCCGAGTTCCATCAGGCGGTGCTCGAGATCCTCGAGAGTCTCGACCCGGTGGTCGAGGCACACCCTGAGTTCATCGCCTCGAACATCTATCAGAGAGTGGTGGAGCCAGAGCGGCTGATCCAGTTCCGTGTGCCGTGGATCGACGATGAGGGCGCTATCCAGGTGAACAGGGGATTCCGCATCCAGTTCAACAGCGCCATCGGCCCTTACAAGGGCGGCCTGCGCTTCCACCCCTCGGTCAACCTCTCCATCCTCAAGTTCCTCGCCTTCGAGCAGGTATTCAAGAACAGCCTGACCGGCCTGCCGATGGGTGGGGGCAAAGGTGGTTCGGACTTCAATCCCAAAGGAAAGTCGAACAACGAGGTGATGCGCTTCTGTCAGGCGTTCATGACCGAGTTGTGGCGGCACATAGGGGCTGACACAGACGTACCCGCTGGTGACATCGGAGTGGGCGGGCGCGAGATCGGCTTCCTCTACGGACAGTACCGCAAACTGGCGAACGAGTTCACAGGTGTGCTCACCGGGAAGGGCCTGCAGTATGGAGGCAGCCTGATCCGACCGGAGGCGACCGGCTACGGTCTGGTCTACCTCATGCGCGAGATCCTCGCCGTCGATGGCGAGACCTTCGAAGGCAAGAAGGTGGCGATCAGCGGTTCGGGTAACGTCGCTCAGTTCGCCGCTGAGAAGGTGACCCAACTGGGTGGCAAGGTGGTCACCCTTTCGGACAGCAGCGGATTCATCCACGACGATGACGGCATCGACTCGGACGAGTTGATGTGGATCCAGGAGATGAAGAACGTCAGGCGGGGGCGCATCAAGGAGTACGCCGAGCACCGCGGCTACGAGTACACCCCGCGCGACAAGGAGCTCGACCACAACCCGCTGTGGCAGACACATGTCGACATCGCGCTGCCGTGCGCCACGCAGAACGAGTTGAACGGAATCGACGCACAGAACCTGGTCGACAACGGTGTGAGATACGCTGGCGAGGGTGCCAATATGCCCTGCACTCCCGATGCGGTCGACGTCTTCCACGCCAACGATGTCAAGTTCGCACCGGGCAAGGCTGCCAATGCAGGCGGGGTGTCCACCAGCGGGCTCGAGATGAGCCAGAACAGCCAGCGGATGCCCTGGTCGCGCGCCGAGGTCGACGCTCGACTCGATGCGATCATGGTCGGCATCCACGAGAAGGCATTCAACACCGCCCGCAAGTACGGACAGCCGGGCAATTACGTGTTCGGAGCGAACATCGCCGGCTTCCTGAAGGTGGCCGAGTCAATGCACGCCCAGGGCTCCTGGGGCTGAAGCTCAGATCGCCGTCGGGGCGACATGCGAGTCGTCCTTGTCAGAGCGGTCGGTGACCCTGCTCCAGACGTTGGTCATCAGTTCGTCGTGATGCTGCTTGCAGTAGTGGAAGCGGCGGTAGGCTTCGCGGAACGAGTAGGCTTTCTTGCCGGTGGCGACGAGGTAGCCGTCCGGTGACAGGCGGCTGACGACCCCACCTTCGACCTCACAGCCGGGGAAGTCGCAGCGCGGGCCGGCCTCGTCTCGCCCTGGGCCGGGATAGTCACAGCGAAACCCTTCCTCCTCCCCTTCAGGGTTTTCGGGTGCGTCATCGCTCATCGCCTCGACCTCCTCGCACACCAGTATACTCCGTGTGTATTTGGCCTTGTGGCCATCATTCGCCTCCCTCGGCTTCAATGATGACCAGTGGGACGTTGGCCTCGACGTTCTCT
>JAKUTA010000049.1 GCA_022447885.1 Candidatus Poseidoniales archaeon
GCCGCGTCGTGAGGCGCGGACCGCACGGCGATGCCGGCGTCACCGGTCGCAAGCTCGTCGTGGACAGTTACGGCGCCATGGGGAGACACGGCGGTGGCGCGTGCTCGAGCAAGGACCCGAGCAAGGTGGACCGCTCCGGCGCATACGCCGCTCGCTGGGCGGCCAAGCATGTCGTCGCCTCAGGACTCGCCACCCGCTGCGAGATCCAACTCGCCTATGCCATCGGCGTCGCTGAACCGATGAGCATCTTCCTCTCCAGCAAGCGAACCGCGTTCCTGCCCGATGAGGAGGTCCAGAGGCGGGTCGAGGAGGTGTTCGACTTCCGTCCCGGGTCGATAATCAGGGTTCTCGACCTCGCCAAGCCGATCTACTCCAAGACCGCCAGCGGAGGTCACTTCGGCCGTTCTCCGACCGATGAGGGTCACTTCTCCTGGGAACTGCTCGACCAGGCGCTTCTCGAGAAGTTGCGACAGGACATCCCCTCGGACTAATTGCACACGACCCTTGAGGTCTGACCCGCTCAGGTTAATGAGCCGCCGGCTACCGAAAAAACATGGGCGTAGCCATGCAAGGTCACAGCCTTCGCACAGCAGGTCTGGCGCTGCTGCTGTTCACCGCAGTGCTGCTTCCGCTCGTGCCGGTCGTCTCCGCCGACTCTGACATCGGGCTGGAACTCTCGTCTGTGCATGCGGTCGTGATGCCCGGGCAAGCGGTGAATGTGACGCTGACGCTGACGAATGATGACCAATGGGCCACCCATGAATACAACCTCACGCTCAACACCTCCACCCTCTCCGGTGACTGGGATGTCACGCTCGCGGACACCGCTCTGGGGCCGGTGTATCCGACGTTGTCCGACACGACGACGATCGTGGTCGATCTCGATGTCGCCGCACCTGTCGGCGCCAACGGTCAGGCGGTCATCACGGTGACACGCGTCGATGATGCGAACATCTCCAACTCCGTGACCCTGTTCCTGTCGGTCGCTCCGCGCTACCTTCCCGAGTTGGATGTCGGGGCGGTGGGCGATCGCGGCCTGGTCGCCGTGGGTCCGAACGAGACCGTCGAGGTCGATGTCCCGGTGCGCAACTCCGGGAACGTGAACGACACCTTCCTGCTGCAGGTCGACGAGGCGCTCGACCTGACGGATTTCTGGGCTGCGTGGAACAGCACGCAGAACTCGAGCAACGGCACGGGCGGGAACGGCTCGAACGGGACCGGGAACCAATCGTGCGGCAATTGTTCGGGCGGTGGCAACGGGACGTCAATGCGCGGTCCGATGGGAGGTCGGGCGCTGCCGACCGACTGGGAGGTGAGATGGCTCGACCCGGTGGTGACGGACATCGCTCCCGGTGAGATACGCAACCACACCCTGCGCATCACGCTGCCAGCGGACGCCACGCCGGAATACCGCGGAATCGCCCTGTTCGCCGGTTCGGTGGGCGGCAATCACAGCATCCAGACGGTGATCGTCATCGAGGTGACGACGGTCAGCGATGTCTCGGCCCAACTCGTGCACGACGCCAACCGCACCTTCCTGCCCGGGGTCACGGAAGGGGTCGAGGTCCTGGTCACCAACAACGGCAACGACGCCACCACCCTCGTCTATTCCGTCACCTCCGACTCCGGTTGTGCCGCTGCGCTCGCCGCTGCGGTCGGTTCCGAGTTGCAGCCGCTGGCGAGCGAGATGATCTCGCTGAACATCACGCCGGATGCGAGCGAGCACTGGAACGGCACGTGCCTCGTCACGCTGACCTCGGAGGAGGCGAACACCGGCGTCGAGCATCTCGTGGGCTTCACCTTCGTGTTCGGTGTCGACTGGGGCTGGGAGCTGACCGCGCCCGCTGGCGCGACCAGTGTCGCTCCCGGAGGCACGACGACATTGCAGGTGGGTGTGCGCAATGTCGGAACCGAACTCGACGAAGTCCGCTTCGAGTTCAGCGGTCCGGCTGGCGTGAGCGCCACCGGACCACCAGGATGGATGTCCGTTGATCGAGGCCTGTCGGATGTCATCTCGGTGCAGGTTTCAGTGGACAGCGAGGCGATGCTAGTCGGCGAACACAACCTGTCAGTCACCTGTTATGGCAAGCATGGCGGGGAGCAGGCGCTGCTCTCGGTCACCCTCGACATCGAGCCCAAGCGGGAACTGTCGGTAGATGGTCCGCAAGGAGGCATCGTGCAGGTGACCGCCGGGGATGAGACCGACTTCAGCTTGATGCTGACCAATCGGGGGACCCGGAATCTCACTGTCAACCTCTACTGGTCCGGCCTGCCCTCGAGCCTGACGCTCTCCAACGAGAGCGCTCTGCCTGCGCTGGTGAATGTCTCTGAGTCGCTCTCCGTGCCGCTGGAACTGAGCGCGTCCGTCTCGGCCTCCGCGGGAACGTACACTGCGGAGTTCACCTTGAGCGATGCCGCCGACGGCTCGACCTTGGCGACCATCTCGCTGCAGGTCGAGGTGCAGCACGCGCCGGCGGTCCGATTGCTGGCGGCCGGCGACACCTTCGCGGTCGGCAGCCATGGAAGCAGTTCGATGGACTTCGTCGTGGTGAACGACGGCAATGAACTGGACTCGTTCTCCTTCGGATTGTCGCCGTCGAGTGACGGTTTCGAGGTGCAGATCGAACCGCTGCTGCTCGAACTCGGCGCAGGTGAGCAAGGAACCGTGAGCCTGACGATGCGACGCACCACCGCCACCGGTGACACAGCGCTCTCCCTCGTGGCGACCTCGTCCAACGACAACTCGGTGAGCGCGTCCTACGACTTCACGGTCGTGGAGGTGGAGGTGGGATTGGCGGTCGGCCTGACCACCAGCATCTCGACCGCACAGGTCGGAGAAGCGGTGCCAGCGACGATGTGGCTCACGAACACGGGCAATTCCAACATGACGGTGAGCCTGTCCGTATCGGGAATAGACTGTCCGAACATGCCCGCGACGAAGGAACTCGCACCGTCTGCGAACGCGGTTCCAGTCCAACTGTCATGCAACGTGCGGGCGAACACGCCCGCGGGCGTCACCAACTTCTCCGTCTCGGCAACCTCGCTGCATGACAACACCCTGAGTGAGTCGGATTGGGTGAACATCACCATACCGGCTGACCGGGTGAACGGCCAACCAAGGCTGTTTGTGAATGTCAGCGGAACTGCGGACAACACCCTCCCATGGGGGGGAAGTCTCGGGCTGACGGTCCAACTCACCAACGCCGGCAACGAACTCCTCTCGGGCACTCTCTCTCTCCAGGGCGAGGGTGCGGGAGACTTCAGCCCGTCGTGGACGGCGGCGGGCGGCTCGAACAATCCGGCATACGTCATCGGACCCGGCCAGCAGATCACCTACACACTGGTGCTGACATCGATGATGACCGAGAGCGGCGGTGATCTCGAACTGCGCGTGCAGGCGGCCGGGGCCGGCCATAGTGTGCGCAGTGATGCGTTCAACGTGAAATCCCAGTCAGAGCCGATGCCACCCGCTGGAATCGATCTGGTACTGTTCACGCTCGACAACCAGATGTCGATCTCGCTGCTCGCCACGGGATGGCTGCTGCTGTTCCTGGTGGTCGCCATCTGGCGGGTGAGCAGGCGCAAGGATGAGCCGGACATCCCGCCGCTGGATTCCCTGCCGCTCGGTGACGACCTGCCGCTTCCGCCTCCGGTGGGCGCCGAGCCGGTCGAGCCAGACATTCCGGCTCCGGTCACCGCAGCGGATTCCGACGAGGCCGAGATGGTCGACGGCAAGGTGACCTGTCCGAACTGTGCTGCCACGCTGAAGATGCCGGCGAGCAAGGAGCCGCCGTTCCGCTTCAAGTGTCCCAAGTGCAGCGAGAAGGTCCGCGTGGTGTAGACTCAGTCGAGCGCGGGAAGGTTCACTGCGAACAACAGGAAGGCGGTATGCCCCATCGGGTTGTTCCCTGGTCTGATCCCACCTTTCGATGCGCGCGTCCACGCTCTGTCGATGAGTTCGCCCGCCCATTCCACGGTGAGCCCCGATTCATCGCATGCTGCCCACGCCTGTTCGAGTTGTGTCGAGACCGGGCAGTAGCAGGCGAGCCGGCCTCCAGTGCGCAGTCGTGTGGCGAGGTTGGGGATGGTGTGCCATGGCTCGGGGACGTCGATGACCACCGCGTCGAAGTCGCTGTCGAACTGGTCGAGTTCTGCGTTGCAGTTGTTCGCGTCTGCTTCGATGATGTGCAGGTCGGGAAAGGAATCCCAGGCTGCCTTGGCGCGCTCGAGGTTCTCCTGTCCCACCTTGGCGTGCTCCGGCCTGTTCTCTATCGAGATGAGTTGACCTCCGCTGCCGATGGCTCTCGCGAGGTGCAACGCCATGCCCGCAGATCCGAGTCCGGCCTCTATGACACGCGACCCCGGACCGATGCTGAGCGCGTTGACGATGAATCCCGCATCCTTGGGGGTGATGATCTGCGCTCGCCGGCTCATTCCGGTCCGGATCTCGGCGAGACCCGGCTCGAGGACGGCGAAGCGCTTCTGGCCGACTTGGATCACCTGCCCGATATCGACCTCCGCCAGCAGTCTCTGCGGGTTGATGCGGCCGATTCCGCGCACCTTCAGTTCCCGGTCCTCCACGGTGAGCACCCAGGTGCGTCCATCAGCACCGCGCAACGCGACGACGTCCCCTGTTTCCATCGGCTCCCCAACAGGTGCGGGCCAGCCAATGCGGTTGAGGATTTCCCGTGCCCCCCCGCGAGCGCGCCACGCGCGGAGGGGGTCTGCGACCCCCTCCACAGTTGAGTTCCTTCAAGGGCAGTTTAATGAGCATTGGAACACAGGAACCCGTGCCGGAGCACGCGCGGATGGGTTCAGACGAGTCTTCCGAGGTCCCTGAGGAGGGGGACTGGGACACATACTCAGACTTCTCCGGGATGGCTGACCGCGAGGCCGAGCAGAAGATCGAGAACTTGTCAGTGGAAGAGTGGATGGAGAACATCGAATTCGAGTCCACGGCGGATGTGCCGATTCCCGAGAATCTGGTCAATCGGGTGATCGGTCAGGAGGATGCGGCCATCGTGATCCGCAAGGCTTCGGAGCAACGTCGTCATGTGATGTTGATCGGCGACCCGGGCACTGGCAAGTCGATGCTCGCGAGGGCGATGACCGATCTGTTGCCACGTGACGCGCTCGAAGACACGCTCTGCTATCCCAATGACGACGATGAGAACGAACCGCGGGTGAGGACGGTTCCTGCTGGACGGGGTGACAAGATCATCAGCGACAGGCGGGCGCACCTGAGAGCCTCTCGCGAGCGGACGAACAAGACCCTGCTCTCGATCACGCTGTTCATCGGTGTCATTCTCGTCTATGCCACCATCATGTCCGGTGACTTCTTCATGCTCATCTTCAGCATCCTGCTGCTCGGATTCGCCTACATGTTCCTGCGCAACCGGCTCACCTCGGGTGATGACTCGCGCATCCCCAAGCTGCTCGTCAAACACGACCGCAATGACATGCCTCCGTTCGAGGATGCGACCGGTACGCTCGCCGGCAGTCTGCTCGGTGACGTGCGCCACGATCCGTTCCAGTCCGGCGGCATGGAGACGCCGGCGCATGAGCGGGTCGAGGCCGGAGCGATTCACAAGGCGCACGGCGGCGTGCTGTTCATCGACGAGATCAACCTGCTGCGACTGCATGAGCAACAGGCGTTGCTGACCGCCATGCAGGAGAAGGAGTTCTCCATCTCAGGGCGCTCCGAGCGTTCCAGCGGCGCGCTGACCAAGACGGAGCCCGTTCCGTGCGACTTCATCCTCGTGGCTGCGGGCAACCTCGACGCGTTGCAGGGGATGCACCCGGCGCTGAGGAGCCGCATCCGCGGCTACGGCTACGAGGTCTACGTCAACTCGGTCATGCCCGACACCAGCCGCAACCGCCGCCGACTCATCCGCTTCGTCGCCCAGGAGGTCAACAACGAACTCAACAAGAAGACGGGCAACCCGATTCCGCACTTCGACAAGTCGGGCGTCGGCATCATCCTGCGCGAATCACAGCGTCGTGCCGGGCGCCGGGGCAAGTTGACATTGCGCCTGCGCGAACTCGGTGGCCTCGTGCGCGTGGCGGGCGACCTCGCCTGCGAGGAGGGTTCTGACCTCACATCAGCGCGGCACGTACTCGCTGCTCGCCGCATCGCCCGGCCATTGGAGCAGCAGGTGGCGGACCGCATGATCGAGCGCCGGGCCGATTATTCCTTGCTCGTGAACACGGGAGAGCGGGTCGGGCGGGTCAATGGCCTGGCCGTGCTCGGTTCCGACAGCGGCATGTCGGACTTCAGCGGAGTGATGCTCCCGGTAGAGGCGCTGGTGACCCCGTCGCACAAGACGGGTGGCACTGTCTACGCCACGGGAGGGCTGTCGGACATGGCCAAGGAATCGGTGACCAACGTCAGTGCGCTCATCAAGAAACTGACCGGCAAGAACGTCTCCGATTACGACATCCACATCCAGTTCGTCGACACTCACGGGGTCGACGGGGATTCTGCGAGCATCACCATCGCGGCCGCGGTCATCTCGGCGCTGGAGGATGTGCCCATCGACCAGAACCTGGCGATGACCGGCTCACTGTCGGTTAGGGGCGAGGTGCTGCCGATCGGCGGCGTCACAGCCAAGATCGAGGCGGCCGCCAAGAGCGGAATAGGCCGCGTGATCATCCCGATCGCCAACATGAAGGACGTGCTCATCGATGACGAGTACAAGGACCTCATCGAGATCATCCCGGTCAGAAACCTGACCGATGTTCTCGATGCCTCGCTGGTCGCCGGCGAGCGCAAGGTGTCACTGGTAGAGCGGCTCGGCGACATCGTCGGCAGACTGACCTCGGACCCGACGACCCGGACAGCCTGACGGACCCCGCAAGGCTCGTATTCGATCGCGTCCTCCGTGCGCGAGTGGCGGTTCTTGCTGCTGGGTCGAGCCGAGAACCTGAAGGCAGGGACGGTTTGCTTGCCTTGAGGGCGTGAGATGGTGGAGCCGGCGTTCGTCTGTCACGGCGGTGCCGGACACGGTGCACGCGATCAGCCGGGTGTGGACCTGGCCTGTGAGGCTGCATGGGATGTGCTCACCTCGGGAGGGACGGCCCTGCAGGCGGTGTTGGATGCGGTGATGATCATGGAGGACGACCCGAGGCTGAATGCTGGAACGGGCGGACGGGTGCGCGATGACGGCAGCGTGCAGCTCGACGCTGCGGTCGCCACCAGCGATGGCCGGCTCGGCATGGTGATGGTCATCGAGGAGACCCCTAATCCGGTGCTCGTGGCGGCAGAATTGCTTGACGAGCCGTACCACGCTCTCGCGGGCGAGGGTGCGCGCACCTGGGCGGACAGCAAGGGGATCGAGCGCACACCAGTGGTCGGCTCACCCCGACCGGTCGCCACGGACACGGTCGGGGCCATCGCTCGAGACCGAAGCGGTGCATTGGCGGTGGCGTCCTCGACAGGTGGCTGCACCGGCAGACCGGCCGGCAGGGTCGGCGACACCCCGATGTGGGGTTCCGGCCTCTGGTGCGATGCGAACATCGTGGTCGCCGCGACAGGGATCGGCGAGTCGATAATCGAGGAACTCATCGCGTACCGCGTCGCCGCGGAACATCAGCGAAACGGCGGTGACCTCGGCGCCGCGCTCGACTGGGGCATCGACCAGTTCTCCCCTGAGATCCAGGTGGGACTGATCTCCTTGGATGCTGCTGGTGGTGGCCGAGGGTTGGCGAACACGGGCATGCCGTGGGCCGCGCAACCCTGAATCAAGTCAATCCGAGCGCTCCCAACAGCAGCCCGACGGGGTCGCCGAACAGGAACAGCGGCAGCGTCCCGACCAACAGGAAGACGAGGAACGGATACTTCTCGGTGACCCACGCCTTGTCGGCCCCTGCCGCGGCGAGTTCCTCCAGCACCCTCTCCACCTCGTTCTCCGCCCTGCCACCACGCTGTGGACGCGTTCTGGTGACCACCGTCCGCTCGCCATCGGGAGTCTCCATCACCTCGTCGAGCAGCCAGACGTG
>JAKUTA010000005.1 GCA_022447885.1 Candidatus Poseidoniales archaeon
CAGCCAATGAACGGGTCGACAGCAGCGCCATCGGTCGCGGGGCGACGAGCGCTGACAGCCACAGAGGCGAGGATTCGATTGGAGTACCGCCACGACCGATGCGCGGTATGGATGGGCTTTCGGCCTGCTCGTCGAACCACGGGTCGAGTTCACCAGAGTCGAGTTCGGAGATGGCGTAGGCGGTGAATTCCCGGTACGCGGTCCAGCGGGAGATCTCGCTCTCATCACCCTCACCACCCTCGGCGCGCTCGCGCTTGCGCGCGATGGAGGAGTCGGCATACTCCACGCAGCGCTGGAGGAAGTCCTTGACCGCCTGCTTGCGTGCATCCGCATCCATCGTCACGCCTCCTCTCTGGAGGTTCGGCTGGCCTCGTAGTCTGCCCTCGACATGATGAAACGTGCTGGGATTCCACCCCACACCTCGTCGTCCGGGACGTCCTTGGTAGCCACCGCTCCCGCCGCCACCACGGCCCGCTCGCCGATGTTCACGCCGGGAAGGACCGTCGCCCCGCCGCCGATCACCGCCCCCTCGCCGACCACCACGGGCAGCCACTTGGCACGGTCTCGGCTCGGAGGGTGCCGGTCGTTGAGCAGTGTTGCGTTCGGACCGACGAACACGTCGTCGCCCAACACGCAGATCGAAGCGACGTACGCTCCACCCTGCACCCGCACCCGGTCGCCGAGAATCGCCTCGGAGCCGACATGCGCCAGCGCTCCGATGCTGCAGTCCGCACCGATGACGGCATCCATCCCCACATGGCATGGACCCCAGGCGACAGAGCCGTTGCCGAGGTCATGGCGCTCGCCGGTGAGGGAGCCGGGTAGGTCGGTCATCTCGCTCACTCGATTCCGAGGTCGCTCATCAACCGCTCGACGTGCCCTTTCGCCTGCACACGGTAGCCGACCCATGCGAGATCGCCGTCAGGTGAGATCGCGAATGTCGACCGAATGCATCCTAGGAATGTACGTCCCATGAAACTCTTCTCTCGCCAGGTTCCGTAGAGCTGGTTCAGTTCGGTCTCCTCGTCGATGATCAGTTCGAACGGCAGGTCGTGTTTGTCGATGAACTTCTCATGTGACTTCGCCGAATCCTTCGAGATGCCGATCACTCTCCACCCCGCTGCGCCCAACCGCTGCCAGTTGTCGCGGAAGTCACACGCTTGGACCGTGCATCCAGGCGTGTTGTCCTTCGGGTAGAAGTAGAGGATGACGCCTTCTCCTTCGGCCAGCATCCCTGACAGATTCACCGTGCTGCCGTCGGTCAAGGTCGCCTCGAAATCGGGCGCGGTGTCCCCCACTGACAGTTTCGCCATGGTCGTGCGACCGGGCTTCCCTTCTCAACCCTGACGCTCGGCGCGGATGCGCGCTTTGGAGGCGGCGAACGAGCAGATCGGGCATTCGTTGAGGTCGTGGAAGCGGGCTGGGCAATGCTCCCTGCCGAAGTAGATGATCTGCAGGTGGCGCCGTGCCCATTCATCCTCAGGGAAGTGCCGCTTCAGGTCACGCTCTGTCTGCACGACGTTCCTGCCGTTGGAGAGTCCCCAGCGAGCGGACAGCCGGTGGATGTGCGTGTCCACCGGGAAGGCGGGGATGCCGAACGCCTGCACCATGACCACGCTCGCCGTCTTGTGACCCACGCCGGCCAGTTCCTCTAGTTCCGCGAAAGTCTGCGGCACCTCGCCATCGTGCCGTTCGACCAACTGCTCGGCCATGCGCTTGAGGTTCTTCGCCTTCGTGGGTGCCAGCCCGATCTCGCGAATGATGTCCCTGATATCGTCCACTTCGAGGGCGGCCATCTCGGGGGCGGTGGAGGCGCGGTCGAACAGCGTCGGGGTGACCTGGTTGACCTTCTTGTCCGTGGTCTGCGCCGAGAGCAGGACTGCGACCATGAAGGTGTACACGTTTCGGTGCTTGAGCGGTATGGGTGTCTCGGGATACAGTTCATCGAGCACCGCGCCGACGCGCTCGACCTTCTCCGCGATGCGCATGCGCTCACTCCAGCTCGACGTCCTGCCAGCGGTATCCGCGGATACCTGCGCCGAGCATCAGCACAGGAGGCAGGATCCAGCAGGGGACCCACATCCAGTTGGCGAACGGCTTGTCCGCCCCGCCGAGCAGGATGAACAGGCCCAGCCCGAGCAGCACGGCCGGGAAGAACGCCACACCGGCGAACACCACCGCCCTTGCAATCCCCATAGCACCACCCTGCCAGCCTCATCCAATGGAGATATCCCTGCAGATTTCACCCTTGAACTCCTGCGTCACTGTGCCCCCGATCAACATTCTTGGTTCAGAAGTAACCCAACGCGAAGCCAATGAAATATATTCCAATGAGAACCGCCGGCCCGTAGAACAGAACGGCTTTGAGAGATTTCCACCAACTCTTCCCACCTATTCTCTCCTCAAGCGCGTCAGCGGCGCCGGCACCGATCTCTTCTGTCGCTATCGCTATCATTTCCAAGGGCATGTATCGTCCACCAGGTTCAGACCTTCAACACTACCCGATTTCCCTGTTCTGGGAATCTCTTAGATATTCAATTGGAAAATTGATTCTCCAATTGGGAACCTGAACGACAATTCAGGATGTCCTCGGCGGCAAGCCAGCCCTTGCGAGCCATCTGCACCCCGAACCAGACGTCGCGCAGCCCGCGGATGTCGTGGGCGTCCGGATTGATGCACACTGGCACACCTTGGTCGCGGGCGAAGCGGCAGAAGCGCCAGTCGAGGTCGAGCCGGTACGGGCTGGCGTTGATCTCCACCGACTTCAGCGTCCCTTCGGCGTTCAGTTCACCCATCCTGCGCAGGACCTGGTGCAGGTCGAACGGGAAGCCGTCCCTGCCTTGCAGAATCCTCCCGGTCGGGTGGCCGAGGATGGTGAAGGTCGGGTCCTCGATGGCGCGGATGAGCGCCTCGGTGTTCTCCTGCTCGTCGCGGTTGTTCCAGCCGGCCAGTTGATGCACGCTGCCGACGACGTGGGACAGCGCCTTGCGGGTGGCGTCGTCGTAGTCGAGCGAGCCATCGGGAAGGATGTCGCACTCCGCCCCGTGGAACAAGCGGAAGTCCTTGCCCGCGTCCTCCCACCCCTCGTTGAGCACGCGGATCTGCTCACCTTGAGCGAGCATGTCCTCCGCATCGGCCCCGATCTGCCGTCCGCCGATGTTCAGCAGCTGCGAATGGTCGGATATGCCGAGGAACTCCCAATCGAGTTGCATCGCCGCCCGTGCCATCTGCTCGAGGGTGGCGACACCGTCTGAGAGGGTGGTGTGGTTGTGGAAGGAGCCCCTGAGGTCGGTCGGCTTGACCAGTTCCGGTAGTTCACCCGCGGCCGCAGCCTCGATCTCACCCATGTCCTCGCGCATCTCAGGGGGGACCCAGGAGAGTTCCAAGTGTCGATAGATGTCCTCTTCGTCAGCCGCTTCCAAGGAGAATTCCGCCGCTTCCAGACCTTTCAGGTCACCCGCTTCCTCCTCTGGGAAGAGCCCGAATTCGTTCAGCCGCAGCCCGCGATCGATCGCCAGTTGGCGCATGCGGATGTTGTGCTCCTTCGAGCCGGTGAAGTAGGCCAATGTGTAGGCGAACACCTTCGCGGGAACCATCCTCACCTGCGCTTCGATGGTCCCGCTCGTCTCCATGTCAGGGTAATCATCGCCGCCGACCGCGTCGAACACGCCGCCGTCGAGAGTCCCGAGGTCCATTCCTGATTCGAACAGGCTCGCCTCGAGGATGACGCTGACCTTGCTCTCCCCCGCTCCTTTGACCTCGGCGATTCCCGGTAAGGACCGGATGGCTTCGCTGACCGCCTCCACGTCGTCCGGTTCAACCGCCGCCACCACATCGATGTCCCCGATGGTCTCGCGCCTCCTGCGTGCGCTGCCCGCCAACTGGGCCCTGCTGACTCCGGGGATGTTCGCCACCTGCGCTTCGAACGCCTCACCGTAGAGCAGGCCAACGTTCAGTCGTCGGCGCCCTTTGAAGCGAGCGAGGAGTTCGATTCCGTCGAGCAGCTTCTGCTGACTCTTCTCACCGAATCCGTCGAGGTCTGCCACAGCCCCGGATTCGCAGGCGGCGGACAGGTCGGCGATCGATTCCACTCCGAGTTCGTCGTGCATGACCTTGATTCGCTTCGGGCCGAGTCCGGGAATGCCGAGCATCTCGATCATCCCCGGTTCAATCTCGTCGTAGAGGCTCTGCAACTCCCCCCACGTTCCTTCGGTGAGCGCCTCGGTGATCAGGCCCCCGATACCCTTGCCGATGCCCTTGACATCGGTGATGTTGCCCTCTTGGATCACGTCCCAGAGGTCATCTTCGAGCGATCCGAGAATGCGACTGGCGTTCTGGTAGGCGCGCACCCGGAACACGTTGGCATCGGTCAACTGCAGCAGGATTCCCACCTGCTCGAGCAGATCCGCCACCTGCGCCTTGGAGAAGTGCGGCGGCTCATCCCTGCGCGATACTGGCAGCCTCAATGCGCTTGTCTTCTCCATCAATCACCCTCCGAACGGACACTCGCCGGTTGGCGGGTTGCTTCAACTCTCGTGCGACGGCCTGTTGAAGTGCCGCGTCTACTTCGCCGTGCTGATGGAACTTCTCAGTGCTCTGGAGACGCTGTCGACCGTCACGTGCGCAGGCGCTCTCATCAGCTGGATGAGCATCGGGACGTTGTCGCGCAGCGAGCGGTCCGAGGAGTTCGCGCAGCGGCTGATGGTGCTGTTCTGCTTCGTGGCCGCCGGCTCGCTGTTCGCGCTGCATTACGCCGACGGCGCCATCTTCGGGTCACGCAACCTGGCGCGCGTGATGGCAGTCGTGTGCATCGCGATCGGCTTGTCGGCCACCTTGAACATCAAGGGGAAGGAGGTTCAGGGGGAACCTAATCCACACGCCGTCAGAAGGGCTCGCCTCGCGGAAGAGGAGTGAGTCAGAGATCGATTCCCGGGCCCCGGGTGTGACCGACCTTGCCCTTGGGTCGCTTCTTGCCGCCTTGCTTGCGCTTCTTCTTCGGCTCGGGCTTCTCCAGCGCCTGTTCTGCATCCGCCCGCTTTGACTTGGGCTTCCCAGCGGTGCTCTTCTTCGACTTCCTCCCGGTTTTCTTCCCAGATTTCTTGGTTGGTTTGGGACCAGGTGAATCGTCCTCGTCATCCTCGATACGCTCATCGCTGCGCTTCTTGGCGCGGTGCTTGCCGGCCACCGTGCGCTCGTCGTCCTCCTGTTCCCCGGCGGACTCCTCTGCCCACAGTTCGCCAGCGATCTCGGAATCGTCGATCATCTCGGATCTGACATTGAAGGAGTCTCCCGGGTCGTTGGGCATGTCGAACTCGCCGACGATCACATCGAACATCCCCTCGGAGAGCACCTTGCCCTCGGCACCCTTGACCCCACGCTTGGGTCCCTTGGATGTGGTATCCTCGACAGCAGCCATCTCCTCGATGCTCTTCTCGTTCGGCTTCTCCTTCTCTTCGGCTTCTCGCCGCGCCCGCTCATCCTCGTTGGCCGCCTCCTCCTTGAGTGCGGCCTTCTCTGAGCGCTTACGCTGCACCACCACGTGAGTGCGCCGGCCCACCACCACGAGCAGCAGGGGCACCAGCAGGAGGATGGCCGCCGCCTGCTGCACGGTCACGGTTCGGCCGGTCTCCGCCGACGCCCAACCGGCGAAGTCTCCGACGGCCGACTCGACTGGACTCAGGTCGACGCTCGGCCGGTTGGAGTATGTGGACGGTTTGGGGGCAGGTTCCTCGACCAGTACGGGTAGCCCGATGGAATAGAGCGGTTGCGGTTCGCTCGATTCGCTCAGCACGAGATTGCCGCCCGAGAGTCCGGATTCGGTACCCTTGAACGACAGCCTGATCTCAGCCACGTCACCACCGCTTCCCTTCGCGCTCAGATACAGCACAGTCGGTTTCTCGCTGATGGTGATGCCCGGCGTGGTGTCCCAGACCACGTAGATTCGCACGGTGTGCTCGACCTCGTTCCTCACCGTGCAGTCGAAGTGCGCGGTCTTGGAGTCGGAGCGCACGATGGTGTGGTCAGGTGGGTTGCAGCCCACAGAGAGCAGAGCGCGGTGCAGGTTGCGGTTGGCAGGGAAGTGGTCGATCAGTTCTGCATCTGGGTCCTGGTTGTCCCCGTAGCCGTCACCGTCGCTGTCAGCCCACTGCGTCACCTCCTTCACGAAGGCGTCCGCGCCGTCGTCGACGGTCCAATTCGCATCGGGGTCCGACCAACCATCGCCATCGCTGTCAGGACAGCCGGTGCGGTCGTGCCGCGAATCGCCATCGACTCCCGGACAATCATCCGTTGACTTTGCAGAGGCGGTGTGGAGCCCCCCTCCCAGCAAGGAGAGCAGCAACAGCAGGAACATGAGCGCAGGAGTGCACGAACCCGCCCCTCTACGTGTGCGCGCAAGTGTGTGCGTAGGTGAACGCCCGCGCATGTGACGGAGTTGTCGCTTGTTCCTCTATCAAGCCTGTTGAAGCCCGAATCTCAGCCGAGTCATTCGCCTTCGCTGCTCTCGACCGCCAGCTTGTCGTCGATGAACCCCCGCATGTATTCGGGAAGTTCTCCGTTGACGAACACGACATCCTTCACGTCATCGAGTTTCATCAGCGCGTAGTAGATCTGCATCGACGTCATCGGGGTGGCGCTGCATCCGGTGCATCCGCCCTCGAGGGAGATGGTGATGATGCCATCATCCGTGCTCATCACGTTCACCACGCCGTCATGCGCGTCGAGAATCGCCTGCACAGGACCCACTGAGTCGAGAATCGTCTGCCGGTCGACCTCGCCCATGTGCCTTCCCCGCCCTGCCGTGCCGCTCGTGCGCTTTCAACCATCGCTCATCCTATGATGGCCAACCCGCTCCCGCTCACCATGGGTGACGCGCCGCTGGTGCTGCTGCTCGACCTGCTGGCCGAGCGCGCCGAGTTCGGTCATGGTGGAAATCTCGAGATCGTCCGTCCCATGGCCGCGGCCTCAGGTGGCGTCGAGGTCTGGCTGCTGACGCCGCAGTTCCAATCGCAGCAGAGCGGCCGTCTGGCTTCACTGAAAGCTGAACGAGGCAAGCCGCATGAACTCGATGAGCACGATGTACCTCGATGGGATCACGATTTCCCTTTCTGGTCGGAGCACGTTGAGGTACTCGAGGAAGGAGAGGTCCATCTCCGCCGCGTCGCGCTTCCCGATGCCGATGACGCAGAGTTGGAGAACTGGTTGCTCTCGGCTGAAGTGGATGCGGTCGTGTGCACCGGCAGCCGGCGCAACGTAGCTGTGTGGGAGCCGTGGATGGATGGGGCCGCTGCGCTGATGCGCGCCGCGGTCGGCACTGGCATCCCCACTCTCGGGATATGCTTCGGTCACCAGTTGCTGAATGTTGCACTCGGTGGCAAGGTCAGTCGTGCTGAAAGCCGCACGGACGTGGTGGAGGATCTCGAACTGACGGACGCAGGGTCATCCGACGAGTTGTTCACGGGCATGGAGGCACCCGTCGGCCTGTTCACCCATCAGGACCACGTGGTCGCCCTGCCGGACATGACACCCGAATGCTCCTGTGTGCTGCTCGCTTCCGCACAGCACAACGAACTCGCCGCCTTTCGCGTGCACCGCGCATCCGGCCCGCTGCCTGTCTGGGGCATCCAGTTCCATCCCGAGGCGGCGAAGCATCGCATCGCCCGCTCCCTGCTGCTCGGGCACATCAGGCCGGAGGAGGCGGAGGCGTTCGAGCGTGAGCATGACGGTGCGGCCATCCTTGCCAACTTCGCAGATGTCGTGTTATCGGTGAGAGAGCGCAAGCCCTTGTGAACCGAAGTGGCCAACTTCGCCATTGGCAATGCTCAAGTGAGGAACGCGGGTCGCCGCGCCCGACGGTGATGAAATGGAACCAGAAACGATGACAATGATCGGCCAGGCGGCGGTGGGAACCGCGTTCGTCGGGCTGCTGATCGCATTCGGAATCTATCGCAAGGTCAACTCGGTAGAGATCGACAATGAGACCGTCGCTGACATCACTCAGCAGATCCAGGATGGCGCCATGGCCTTCCTGAAGGCGGAATACAGGATGTTGGCGGTGTTCATCGCCGTGGTCGCTGCACTGCTCTACGCAGGTGGCTCGTACGGTCTCGGCTGGCAGGTCGCCGTCGCCTTCCTCATCGGCGCCTCGTGCAGCGTCGCCGCCGGCTTCTCAGGCATGCGTGCAGCCACTTCGGCCAACGGAAGAACCGCGATGGCCGCCGCCGAGGGCGGACAACCGGCTGCGCTGCTGACAGCCTACAACGGAGGCGCCGTCATGGGCCTCGCCGTCGGTGGTCTGGGCCTGCTCGGCATCTCGGCGATGTACCTCTGGCTCGGCGACGACCTCGACTCGGTCGGCTACATCGCCGGCTTCGGCATGGGCGCGAGCAGCATCGCGCTGTTCGCTCGCGTGGGTGGAGGCATCTTCACCAAGGCGGCGGACGTCGGTGCTGACCTGGTCGGCAAGATCGAGGCTGGCATCCCCGAGGACGACCCGCGCAACCCCGGCGTCATCGCGGACAACGTGGGTGACAACGTCGGTGACGTGGCCGGCATGGGAGCGGACATCTTCGAGTCGTTCGTCGGTTCGATGATCGCCGCCATGGTCATCGCTGCAGCCTCGAGGGAACTGCTCGGCGCAGATTAC
The DNA here is from genome assembly GCA_022447885.1 of Candidatus Poseidoniales archaeon. Lineage (GTDB taxonomy): Archaea > Thermoplasmatota > Poseidoniia > Poseidoniales > Thalassarchaeaceae > JAKUTA01. The sequence goes on from JAKUTA010000005.1 coordinate 8,645, forward strand.
GTTCTGATTCCCATCCTGCTGGCGCTGGTCGGCTACCTCGCCAGCATCGTCGGCGTCTTCTCGATGCACCTCTTCAAGGGTGGCAACGCCGCAGCCGCGCTGCGCAACACGACTTTCGTGGGTGCAGGGCTGCTGATGGTGGGTGGCTACCTCGCACTCAACTACTTCGAGCTGCCTCTGGAGCCGCTCTACGCGGTCGGCATCGGCGCCGCCGTCGGCATCGCCATCGGGCTCATCACCGAGTACAACACCGGAATAGATCCAGTCATGGGAATCAAGGTGAAAGCGATTCCATACATCGGAGAAGCGAGCAAGACCGGCCCAGCGACCAACGCCATCGCCGGCCTCGCGGTCGGCATGCAGAGCGTCTTCTGGCCGATCATCTTCATGTCGATCGGTATCTACTACGCCAACGAAGTGATGGGCGGTGGCGTCTTCGGTCTCTACGGAATCGCCCTCGCCGCCATGGGGATGCTCGCCACGGTCGGCGTCACGATGACAGTCGACGCCTACGGCCCGGTGGCGGACAACGCCGGGGGAATATCGGAGATGGCCGGCCTCGGTGACGACGTGCGTGCCATCACCGACGAGCTCGACTCGATCGGCAACACCACCGCCGCCATCGGCAAGGGGTTCGCCATCGGCTCGGCGGCGCTCACCGCCCTCGCCCTGTTCGCCGCCTACTCCACCGCCGTGACGAGCTACGATGCGACCTTCACGCTCGAACTGACCAACCCGATGGTCGTCATCGGCCTGCTCATCGGTGGCTCGCTGCCGTTCGTGGTGGCGGCGATGACGATGAAGAGCGTCGGTAAGGCGGCTGGTGAGATGGTCACCGAGATCCGCCGTCAGTTCCGTGAGATCGACGGTCTGCTCGAGGGTCGGGAAGGCGTGAAGCCCGATTCCGCTCGCTGCATCGAGATATCCACCAAGGCGGCACTGCGCGAGATGATCGCACCCGGTCTGGTCGCCGTGCTCGCCCCGCTGTTCGTCGGAGCCCTGCTCGGCTTCGAGGCGCTCGGTGGCCTGCTCGCCGGCGCCACCGCCAGCGGCGTGCTGATGGCGCTGTTCATGGCCAATGCCGGCGGCGCCTGGGACAACGCCAAGAAGGCGATCGAGCAGGGGCATCTCCCCGGTCAGGAGAAGGGTGACGCCAGCCACGAAGCGGCGATCATCGGCGACACCATCGGCGACCCGTTCAAGGACACCAGCGGACCTTCGCTGAACATCCTCATCAAACTGATGAGCATCGTAAGCCTCGTGCTCGTGCCCCTGCTCGCCGTCATCCACGGTTTCTGAGGGAGACCGAATCCCGTGCAGCCTGACCGAGGCAAGCCTCAAGTCGGTCGCCGGAGAGGGTCAAGCATGCCTTCACGGCGTAGCCTGCTCACCTGCACGGCGCTCGTGCTGCTGCTCATGGCCACCAGCATGTCAGGATGCATCGGCGTTGGCGGCGACGGCGATGGCGACGGGTCGGACGGCCCGTTCGACGTGCCAGTGTGGTCCATCGGCGACTGGTGGCTGTACACCTTCAGCACGCCACGGTTCAGTGACGACACCACCCGGCTGGTGGTCGCCGAGAACGATACCGAGGACGGCACAGCCTACACGCTGGCGATCTCCAGCCACACCGAGGCTCGGCGCCACGCGGTGCTCAACCACAACCCGTTCCTAGGGCGCATCACCCACGACAACCTGTCCGCCTACGAGAACGGCGAGCCGCGAGCGCTGTTCCAGTTCCCCTTCAAGGGTGGCGACACCTGGTCGTTCAACCTGTTCGCCACCGATTGGAACGCCACCGTCGTGAACGTGCTCTCGGAGACCGACGGCATCACGAGCAACCGCATCGCGCTGATCGCCGCCCAGGCGGATGACGGCTCCCAGATCGCCTACGTGTTCGACGAGAATGCACGCTTCCTGCGCTCGCTCATCTGGACGGACGGCGACGGCGTGGAGCAGTTGGACATGCAACTGGTGCTGCACGGCATCGGCCACGAGGGTGAAGTCTGGTTCATCCGCGGGGGCGACCTGTATGACGACTCGTGGGAGCATTCGGGGGGAATGCCGGATGTTGAGATCCGTGACACCTTCTTCGTGAGCGACCACCCTGACAGCGGGGAGTGGGACGAGATGATCTACTGGCTCGACGCACGCATGGGAGGCGGCTCATCCACGGGCACGCTCACCTTGAGGGACCACACCTCCATCACCGCCCTGTCGCGCACATGGGGCCCCGGTGCCCAGGAGGAGGGCCAACTGGGCACGATCCCCTATCCCAGCGGGGAGTACACGCTGACGATCACGCAGAGCGGCGACTCTGAGATAGCCATCGTCATCGCAGGCGGCATCGAATTCTCGTGGACCCTCTGATCAGAGGTATTCGAGCAGGTCGTCCGAGCCGCCGACGAAAGTCGGCTCATCGCCACGGACATCCCAGATTGCTGGGACCGTGCGGTGGCCGGTCATGGTGACGACTTCGATGCGCAGATCAGGGGTCTCGCTGAGATCGTGTTCTTCGACACTCAGTCCCTTGGCATCGAGCATGTTCTTCGCCCGCCGGCAGTAGGGGCAGACAGTCGTCGTGAACATCACGAAATCCGATTCCGCGCCCGCGAGTATCTCATTCACACTGCTCATGGACGCCCCTGTTTCGGCGCCCTTTTTCAATCATCGTCCGCGACCAGGTCGGCCTCGACAGGCGTCTCAGCATCGCCAGGTTTCCACAGGCTGATCCTGTCGGGCAATCTGCCCGTGCGCGCGAGGTGCACGAAGAAGGCGGAGGCGAGCAACAGCATCGGGAGCCACATCCACCATTCAAGGGGGAAGTTGAAGCCGCTGTGGCTGTGGATGTCGGTCGTGGAATCATTGTCGCCGTAGAGGGAGGCGTTGCGGTCCCACCAGGCGAGCATGGCGACGATGTCCAGCCCCGTCTGCAGGCCCAGTTCGACGTTCGGCCTCCCGCCAGCCAGCGTGTTGAGCGTGGCCACGGAATCGGACCGCTGGTGCTTCGGGGTCTGCTCACAGGTGTCCCCCTCCTCGATGATGTTCTGGTGCTGGCCGCGGATCCAGGTCGCCGCGTGGCCTGCCATGATGAAGTTGAAGTGGTCGGAGTTGCCCTTCGTGTCGTCGATGACGCGCACCCATTCGGTCGGGTGGCTCAAGTTCTCGTTGATGTCCTTCAGCCTCTTCTGCAGCCATTCCGCGTCCGCCTGCATCTCCGGAGTGACCTCGAGCCCGCGGTCCTCGTAGTACGACCAGTCATCGACTGGCGAGGTGAACATGTAGAGCGTCCAGAAATCCTCGTCGCAGCCCGTGCTTCGACTTGCGAGCGGGGTCGGCACCGGCCAGTTGAGCGCGAACATGTCGTAATTGACGTAGGTGACGTTGACGTCGTCGGGGATCTGCTCGCTCACGAAGTGCAGCGAACCCTGTCCTCCGCTCTCCGACGAGCCGCTCCCCTGCCACTCCTCGTAGTCCCACCAGCCGAGCTTCCAGGTGTGCGTCGGCGTGATGTTCCACTCCATGAACACCCGAGCCAGTTCCAGCAGCGCTCCCGAGCCGGTGCCGTCGTCATAAGCGCCCGAAGAGGTGCAGCTAGGATAGGTGATGCCGGCGACCGGCGGCGGTGTGTAGCAGATGGCGTCGTGATGGGCACCGGCCACCATCCAGTTGTTCTCCAGCGTCCCGTTGATGGTGACGACGATGTTCTCGCAGTTGCTGCACTCGTCGCTGGTGAACGGTTGGCGCTCGACGTCGTAGCCCATCGCTTCGAGTTCAGTGACGATCCAGTCGCGGCCGTTCTCGTTGGCCATCGTGTCGATGCGCCGGTAGCCGAAGTTGGCCAGCTGCTGCATGTTGTCGTATGCGGCCCCGCCGTCGGGCCATGCGGACGGCTCGACCTGTTGCTGGATGTCGGGCGTGGAAGCGATGCTGCCAGCCAGCAGTGCGGGCACCAGCAGCAACAGGACCAGACTCACCGTGCGGCGCTGACGCTCCATCAGTCGGCCCTTTCACGCACGCGCACCTTGAGGCTTCGCCTCAAATGTGGATAGAATGACCCAGCGAACTGCTCATGTGGGAAAACCCGCCATCGCGTTCCGATGGGAGATTGGATGGTGCCCGAGTCACGCACCCAGCCGGTGCTGCGCGGAGCCGACCTGCGCACCGAGATGGAGCAGGCGGAGCCCGGCGAGGGTGAGTTGTGCGCCTGGTGGCTGACACAGGCTTCTTGGCTCATCAAGTTCCACGGCGGCGCCACCGTCCTCATCGACCCGTGGTGGCGTGACCTCGAAGCGGGCGACATGTGGGGGAAGTTGCTGGGGGAGTTCCCCCTGGAGCCCGAGGAGCACCCGGAGCCCGACCTCATCTGCTGCACCCACTGGCACGACGACCACATCTGCCCGGTGAGCATTCCACGGCTGGCGGCGGCGTTCCCGGAGACTCCGATCGTCATCCCCAACCGAGCACTTGAGATGGTGCTCGAATGGGGGGTTCCGAAATCGCAACTCGTGACCATGAAGGGTGACGACGAGGTGACGTTCATCGGCGACGGCGGCCGGATGCTGACGCTGCATGCGATTCCGGCCGCGCATGAAGAGTTGGACATCACGGACGAGGGGTCGACCTACCTTGGATTCCTGATATCATCGGGCGACTGCACGGTGCTGCACATGGGGGACTCACAGCCCTACACCGGCTGGCACGAGCGCATCATCTCCACCTCCGCTGACCTCTCGGGCGGGCTCGATCTGGCCTTGCTGTGCATCAACGGGAACGACAACCTGCGCCACGATGAGGCGGTCGACCTGGCGCTGGCCTGCCGACCGCGTCTGGTCATGCCGATGCATTACGGGATGGACCCCGGCAACACGGTGGACCCGGCCATCTTCGTGGATGAGATGACGGCGCGTGGAGATGGCATCCGCCACGTGGTCCCTGAAGTCGGTGAGCAGGTCATCCTCGGTTGAGCCAGGAGTTCGCATAGGCGAGCCCCTCGGGAAGTCCGATGTCGATGTACGCGGCGGCGATCGGTGCGGCCACGAGTTCGCCTACCGCGGCGAGCGAGTCCAGCATCTGCACATCGTCGCCCTCGGGCTCCTCCCAGAAGCGTGAGGTGAGCAGCATCCTTCCGGTGCAGCGCCAGTTCTCACCATCCATCGGGAACGGTCGATCCTTCTGCTTCTCGCAGATTCCTGTGATGAGCAACTCGCCGGACGCCCCCGGATTCAGGGCATCGATCCGTCCGGTGTCGCTGAGCAGTTCACCCCATGGCGACTTCACCTGTACTGCGCCGATGACCGTCTTCCCGGTGAGCCGGTGTGCGGCCAGCAGTTCGGCGCTCGGACAGGGGTGGCCGATGAACAGGTTGTCCGGCGAGGCGACCAGCATCACGTCGCCGGCCACCTCCCGCGCCTTCCGCAGCGCGTCGACGATGCCCCGCGGTTCTGATTGCTCCACGAACTCGAGGTCCGCGATGTCGAAATCCGCCAATGCATCGGCGATCGCTGGCTTCTCGGGAGAGGTGACCACGACGATACCCGTGACACCGGCCGCCACCAACTCGTCGACGGTGCGCAGCAGCAGCGAGCGGTCGGCGATCTCGATGAGTTCCTTGCAGCCGTCGACATGGTGCTCCTCCATGCGCGAACCGCGCCCATCCGCCGGGATGACGCCCCACATCGCTCCCCCGAGAGAGCATCTTGCACAAGGCTGTGACCCCGCATGACCGCGTCGTGATAGTCGGGCGTGAATCCAATAGGGACCGCTCTCTGAGCGCAGCGCATGTCCGAGGGAATCTCGTATTCCGTGCCGGCGCGCATCGGGCTGCTCGGCAACCCCTCGGACGGCTACTTCGGCCAGTGCATCTCACTGCCCGTGTGGAACTGGGAGGCGTGTGTCACCCTGACACCGGCAGAGGAGGTGGAACTCCCGGAGGATGGGGGACTGCGCAGGATCATGGATGCCACGATCCAGGTGTTCAAGCAGCGGTTCGATGGCGTGCAGAACGGGTTTTCCGCTGAAGTCACGACGACGATTCCACGTCAGGTGGGATTGGCAGGCTCGTCGGCGATCGAGATGGCGTTCATGCGCTGCCTGATGGAGCACAACGGCATCGCCACCGATTCCCTCGACCCACGCGAACTCGCTGAACTGGTGCAGAGCGTGGAGACTGACATTCTCGGGATGGTGGCCGGCCTGCAGGACCGCCTTCCCCAGGCGTATGGCGAGATGCTGCACATGGACTTCCGCCGCGACCTGATGGAGGACCGTGGCTACGGTGAATACACATCTCTGGATTCATCCCTGCTCCCCCAACTCTGGCTCGCCAACGCCGCTTCCGGTGATGATTCGGGCGCGGTTCACTCCGACATCGCCAGACGTTGGCAGGAGGAGGACTCCGAGATGGTCGCCATCATCGCCGAGTTGGCTCGCGGAGCAGAGCTGGGCATGCTGGCGCTCGAGAGTGGTGAGCACGCCTTTCTCTCGATGCTCATCGACGCCAACTTCGACCTGCGCACAGAGTTGTTCGGTGCCGAGGCTCTGGGTGAGACGTACTCGATGGTCGAACTGGCACGCGGGCTCGGCTCGTGCGCCAAGCAGTCCGGTTCCGGCGGCGCCATCTTCGGCATCGTCCCCAGCGATGAGTTCGATTCGCTCGCCGCACCCGCATTCGCTGAGCATGACTGGAGCTACCACAGGCTGGAGGTGACGCCGTGATCACGCGGCAGATCGAGATGCGCAAGATCGCCTACGTGCACGACACCCCGGACCATGCTCCCATCGAGACCCGCTGGAAGGTTCCCCGGTTTCTCGCCAGCAGAGGCTTCACCGACATGGTGATCGCCGACCAGTTCACGGGTGCCCAGAACCTGTTGCTGGAGGACGCTGACGAAGGTATCGCCCGAGAGACTCTCAGCCAACTCGATGAACGCATCCATGACTGCCTGAACGAAGGGTTGCGCCCTTGGGTGATGCAGGACCTGTTCACCATGTCCGCGGATTTCCCTCACCCCTCGCTAGGAACCCGCGGTTGTGCCTGCTCGAGCGAGGTGTGGGATGCCTACACCGAGAACACGCTGGCGCTGCTCGCCCGCCTTCCGGACCTGGAGGGGCTCATCTTCCGCTTCGGGGAGGCATTCGCAAGCCCACATGCCTGGGCCATCACGCACAACCCGCTGGCATGCACGTGCGCGCGGTGTGAGGAGGCGGGGAGTGTCGGAATCGTGCAGAAGCTCGTCGAGAATCTCGGGACCATCGTGTGCGACTTCGGGGACAGGCACTGCATCCTGCGGATGTGGGACCTCGGCGATGACGGGATCCACGCCAACTTCGGCAGACAGGCGGACGCGCTCTCCACCTGGAACAACGACGAGCGCTTCATGGTGTCAGTGAAGCACACACAGACCGACTACTGGAGGCATCAGCCATGGAACCCGTCCATCGACTTGGGCGGACCCCCTCGGCTGGTCGAATTCCAGTGCGAACGGGAGTACGAATTCGTCGGGATGGTGCCAAACTGGCTCGGTGAACTGTGGGCGAATGGACCTGGCGAGTGCGGTGAGCGGGGCGAGACCGGTTTGGCGAACCTGCGGCCGCCGCATTGGGCGGGGATGTTCATCCTCCCACGGGGAGGCGGTCGGGCGAGGCCGCTGGCGAGCGATGACCTGTGGGCGGAGATGAACGTGCATGCGGCAGTCGCACTGGGTGACGAGCCCACACGGGACCCTAACGACATCCTCCACGAATGGATGGAGTCCGTCGGGTTCGCGAGCGAGAGTCCAGGAGTGACCGCTGACCTCGCCCTGCTGCTGGAGGCGAGCAGTGACCTCGTGCTCAACCTGCGCTATCTCAGGACCTACCAGGCGTTGACCGAGCAATTGTGGATGCCCTCGGAGAACTGGTTCCGTGACGACACCTTCGTTCCCGGTGCCTGCGCCACAGTCGCCAATGCTGTCACTGAGGCCGGTGTTTCGGACGACCTGCGCCAGGAGCGGGCGCTGACCACGGCGCTCGCTGAGCGGCACTTGGAGGGAGCGGAGCTGGCTTTCGCCGCCGGGCAGCCCCTCGGTGAGCACCCGAAGGCTGCGTTCGTGCTCGATTCCTACCGCTTCGCGCACCGATTCGCACAATGGACGGAAGCGCTCTGGAACGAGTTGTTGGCCGCCGCCCCCCTTGACAGAGAAGCCGCCCGAGCCCTGATCGGAGCGCGACTCTCCGCCGACCCGCTCCCCCCGTTGCGCGTGCTCGACTGAACCGCTCTCGGTGACCTCGGCCCCGCATCTCTGATGTGCCTCGGCTCGCTCGCCGCGCCATGGAGGAGGCGCTGTTCGCTCGACTGTGGGAGGAGGTCGACTTCGATGACCACCCGCATCAGGGTGGGCACGGACCTGTTCCAGAGGGCGAGTTGCGCTTCTCGGTGGGTGATGAGGCGATCACCATCGGCGATGACCGCCTGACGTTTCGACTCGGCCTCGGTGACGACGGTGAGGACTCCATCCATCGCTGGACGATGTGGCCGGTGCGCATGAACGAGGGTCCGGAACGGCTCGGAGAGCACAGATGGTCGCTGTCTCCCGACGAACTAGGTGGGCAGTTGACCAGATTCGTGAACGGTTGCATCGGCCGCTATCAGGAATCGGACCTGCCTCTGGTGGTCGAAGAGCGCTCTGTGCTCGGCTCGCTCAGGGCTCGCCTGCAACCGATGCTCCCCGGATGGACCTGGCATCTAGAGGTGGACAACAAGCCCGACCGTATGGGATGGTACGTGCGCGCACCGGCTGACTGGGACAGCCTGTTCACCATCTTCGTCGGCCTCGGCTGGCCCCCCGACTCCGGCCCCCCGTCACCACCCGCGGACGCGGCTGGGTTCCTGCTGTTCGAACGGGCGCCCCCGGGTGAATTGGACCGCGCTGACGAGCATGACTCAAACCGCCTTGATTCACTGCGAACCGTCGCTCTGTGTAACGAACAACGCGGAGCATTGTCGGCGCTGGCAACCGATCCGACCTGGTCTCACCGGGCTGAACCGCATCTCCTTCCTGACCTGCCGGGTCGGGTGGAGCTGTGGCCGCCGAGCATGGGTCGCTGGCCGTTGCTGGTCGCCAGGAGCGAGCCGGACCTCGCTGACGGCGACGTCACTGTGTGGGCTGGGGCGATCGTGAGCGCGCTGCAGCCGGCGATCTCCACGCTGCCCGCCCGCATCGATGGGCTCAGCTGGCATTGACGGACACGCCTTCGCTGTCGATGTCCCACTCGAGGAGAGTCCATCCTGCCGCTTCGCACGCCGCTTCCACGAGTTCCCTGCGGCCCATGTTCGCAAGCAGCACGAGGCATCCCCCGCCACCGGCGCCGAGCGCCTTCCAGCCGAGGACGTTCCTCGATTCCAGCAGCGGGTCGACCACGGAGCGGAACGGGCCGTGCAATCCGGGGTCGAGCAGGTCGACTCCGCGGCAGACCTCGTTGAAGGCGGTGATGACCTCATCTCGCCTATCCTGCTGCAACCCGTTCGCCATCAGGCGGGCTGCCATGCGGATCGCCATCAGCCCTTCACGGACCTGCTCATCACCGGCGGCATAGCGCTCCCAGATCATCGCGTGCAGGTCCCCGGAGACATGTGGGATGCCTGTGTTGGCGAGCACCAGGTGCTTGCCCAGCCAGCGCTGCGCAGAACGGATGGGGCTGAATGGCATCTTCTCCACATCGTCCCCAATGAACAGCAGGTGGTTCCAGCCTCCGTGCGCCGCTGCCCACTGGTCCTGTCGACCACCCTTGTTGCCGAGCAACGACTCGAACTGGAACGCCTGCTCGGCCACCGCCTGTCGCTGGCTGTCTCCAAGTTTGGACATCCCCTCGATCGCCGCCAGCAAGGCGACGTTGATCGCTCCGGAGGTGCCGAGCCCAGAGCCCACGGGAACGTCGCAGGTGTAGTTCACCGACAGGATTCCGCCATCATCCACCTCCAAGGTGGCTCTGGCGTAACTGTCGATGGCCAGATTGACCACCTCTCCACCTACATCGTGCGTGTACGGCGAGACATCGGTCCAACCGCCCGCCAAGTCGATTCTGACTGGCGCCCGCGCCTCGACCTTGTGTGCCATCGCGCCCCCGGAGCCGTCCTCTGCCATCAACGCTGGTCCGACTGAGATGTGAGGTCGCTGAGGGTGTCATCGATGAGCGCCTGTCCCCTCAGCATGATCATGCCACGCCACTCGTCTGTGGGTGGGTTGAAGATGTCCAGCAGTCGCTTCCGTTCAGGGCTCCCGAGCAATGCTTTCTCGGGCTTGCCACCCCATTGCGTCAACCGGTTCTCGGCTCTCAGCGCGGCGATGACCTTCAGCGGTTTCTCCGTCCCGAACTCTTGGGTGATGAGCGTCCAGTCGATGTTCGGCCAGCGGGACTTGAAGCCATCCAACATTCCCCCGCGGATGCGATATGCCACTCCTGCATCAGGGTCGAGCGGCTGCACGGTCGGGCCGTAACGTTCCCGTAACGATGCGAACGCGGCGTCTCCATCCTCACCAGAGATGAGCAGTGAATCGACGCCGTGCGGACCGAGGCCGGTGTGGAAGTCGAGTGCGACGCAGCGTTCCACTCCCTCGAGCGCGCCCTCCAACCAGTCGAGCAGCAACTTCGGGGATTCGCACAACCCTGGACCTCCGAACTGCAGGGCGCGCGGACGTTCGTACTGTCCCTCAGCGACGTTCTGCTTCGCCGTGTTGAAGCCCATGCGCAGGATCACCCAGCCGGCCTTGAGGGCGAAGAAGTCCCATCCCCCGGGTGCTGTCTTGGGGTTGAGCAGATCGTTGAGTTCGTGGTAGCGTTCGGGTTCACCCACGTAGGCTTCGTCGGGGGGGAGGAAATTGCGATTCAGGTCGGCGTTGTCCTCGTTCACCCGCCGCATCCATGCCATCCCCCACGGGTTCACCGCGTGCACCACCACAATCGCGCAGTCGTCGGGAACCTCCAGTTCTCCGGCCGCCCAGCGCTCGAGCAGTTTCACCTGCACAGCACATCCGGGATACCCCTCCACACCGTGCACTCCTGAGGTGTGCAGCAGCAGTTTTCTAGGGTTGTCCGAACCGAGAATGCAGATGTCGATGCTCAATTGCTCATCTTGAGGTCCCAATTGGGAAATTGGCAGAGTTTCAAGCCGTCCGTCAGTCGCTTCAGCGGCATCGATGAAGTTCTGCCGCGCCGTCACATACAGGTTGGCGAAGTAGCGCCATACCGGCTTGCTCTCGTCCATGCGCGCGCCTCACTTGAAGCGCCAGGTGACAATCGACTTGGCGGGTACGAGGCCCACCCAGCCACCGCGACTTATCTCCTCTGGTTCACCGGGATTCTCGAGCATGTCACACAGATGGCATTCGAAGAGCTGCAGGTCGGTCTCGATCCTCCCTACCCACTTGCTCTTCGTCGGATTCCACAGGCGCACGATCGTTCCGTCACCATCCTCAGCCGGCTTGCAGCAGGAGAGCAACGGCCGAGGGCCATCCCCTACGAGGCGGATGGCCGCGTTCGAGCGACCGCGAACCCCCTTCGAGAGCGGGTCGTCGAAGTAGCCGTTGAGTTGCGGTGAAGGCAGTCCGGGGAGCAGGCTCGTCTGGGCAGCCAACGCCTCGGCCGCCTCGTGCACACCCGCCTTGTCCCAGCTGCCCTCGAAGGGCATCAAGCCCCAGCG
>JAKUTA010000050.1 GCA_022447885.1 Candidatus Poseidoniales archaeon
CGCCCCCGCCGCCTTCCGGCATGGATGCACCTCCCGCCCCTCCCCCCGCAATGGACGCTCCTCCCCCTCCGCCACCTGGAATGGATGACGAGTCCGCCGATACAGCGGCAGAACCGGGGATGAGCGCCCTGGACGCCCTCGCCACCCTCGAAGTCCCAGACGCCGAAGAAGAAGAGGACGAAGAGGAGGCTGGCGAGCCGGACATCTCGATCTCCGTGACAGAGGATGCTCTTGGAGCGCTCGACGCTCTCGATGCGCCTGCTGAGGATGCTGACGACGACGATGATGAGCCCGACGACGATGACGACGGATTGCTCGACGCTGCCGCTGACATTCTGCTCGATGTCGAGTCTGACGATGCAGCTGACGGAGAGGATGCTGCCGAGGAGGAAACGGTTGACATCGCACCCGTTGAAGAGGTGTCCGGGTCAGAGCACGCGGGCGGTCGCATCAGGCCTGTCGAGGAGGTCGACAACGTGCGCGGCGACAAGTTGGTCGGTACGCTGCACGAGGAGGAGACCTCCACGCTCACTCCGGATGGAGAGATAGTCGAACAGACCGTCACAGGATTGCTGACCGTCCAGAACCCGTCAGACAAGGATCGGCTGTGGGATATCGACATCTTCCTCAACGGGTTGGAGCACACCGACCTCGACGACAGTCACTTACCGGTGCAGGAACTTGAATCCGGGGATGAACACACGTCTGCATACTCGGTCTCCGGACCCCGGATGCTGGTACTGCGCGAGAGATTCGACACCAAGCCTGACCGTGGACAGGAGCGTAGCCTGTCTGCCGTGTGCAGTCCAGACGCTGAGCCGATCTCCCTCGAGATAGAGGTGGAGAACGTCGGCCCAGTAGATTTGACCGAGGTGGTCGTCCACAGGAAGATCCCCAGCCAGATTACCGTTGAGGACAGTGACCAGTACGAACTCAGTCAAGGAGAGCTGACCTGGAGTGTCGGCACGCTGACCTCAGGAGGCAAGCGCACCCTGCCGATTTCTGCAACCCTCACATCAGAGGTCGTCGAGACCATCGACGGTGGCGAGGCACGAGCCGAATACGTCGCCGATGCCACCCTTTCGGGGATGAACTTCGCCGAGTTGGACGCATGGTGCCGCGGCTTCAGTTACATGACCATCGACGAGGATGAGCGCCCGGACAACTGGCAATGCCAGGTCGTGTTCGAGAACCGCTCGTCGTTCGCTGTGGACCTCGTGAAACTCCGAGTGAAGCAGGTGGGCAGCGATGACCTGCTGTTCGACATCAGCGATGTCGACGAGGATGTGGCTCCGGATGGCCGCTGGGAGAGCAGTGTGGAACTCGTCCAGTCGACGGTCAAGCCGAACTTCAACCAAGAACTCGGCTTCACCGTGCTGCCGCGGGTGACCTCGCAAACCTTGGGCAAACTGGCGCTGGAACCCTGTAACATCGCGGTGCTGGAGGCGGGGATATCCAAGAGTTACTCCACCGAAGTGCTTCGCAGTTACCGCGAAGCCGGTGTCGATGCGGAGGTGAGCCTCACCAACTCCGGTTCAGCCACCATCAACCTGATGCGGCTCACCGATGATGTCCCGGGGGTGTTCAACAGCCCGGACGCGGACCAGGTGACCTGTTCGATCGAGGGTAAGGAGATGCTGCGCGAACAGTTCCGCATCGAAGTCAAGGAGGGAATCTCGCTTGAGGAGAAACACGTCAGCCCCGATGGACCGGGTCACACGATGATCATCACCGTCGGCACGAAGGGTCCGATCGGCTTGGAGCCAGGCCAGACCCTGACGGTCAACTACTCCCTGGTGGCACCCGATCCGACTCCAGACAACGATGTGGTTGCCGGGCCTGCACGTGTGGACTTCAGCGCCGAGCGCTTCGGCCCGGTGGCGACACGCGGCGTCGAGGACGTCCCTGCCATCCGCGTCATCCACAAGCGGCGCCGGTTCAGCACCGGAAAGGAGGTGTTCGCCGCCGGCGGAGCCGGTCGATATGAGGTGCTGATAATGTTCCAGAACAGATCTGACTCGGCTCTACGGGACCTCATCATCCACGACCTCGTGCCCCCATCCTTCGACATCAAGGGGTTCAGCATCCGCAGCGACACCTCGGGCAATCGCGAGGCTGAGATGGTCAAGGAGGAGGGTGATGACGGCACCAAGGTCAGTTGGCACCTCGACATCATCGAGAAGGACGAGCGTATCGAAGTGATCTACGAACTCGTCGGAGATGCCGACAGCGAGTACAAGGTGTCCGCGACACAGGAGTCACACGGGGCGACCTTCGGGGATGAGGTGGACGAGGACCTCCCACCACTCCCCGAGCCAGATCCCGAAGAGGAGGAGGCCGAGGAACCCGAGGAATCCGACGAGGAAGAGGCGGATGACTCCGATGGGGATGCAGACGACTCCGAGGCCGACGAGGATGACGCCGAGATGGACGCCGCGCTGGCCAAGTTGACCGGTGGTGGCGAAACGGAGGAGGAGTCCGCCGACGAGGAAGCCTCCGAGGATGAGGCGGCGGAAGACGGTGACGCGCGCGTCTGCCCGGTGTGCGGCAGTTCCAATCCCGCCGGGGCAAACGTCTGCAGCGCCTGCTCGTTCAAGTTCCCGGACGAGTGATCATTACATGTCGGGGAAATCAGCGAACGGGTCATCGTCCTCCACGGATGGGGATGCCTCAGGTTCAATCTCCGATTCTGCGGGTTGAGGAGGATTCTCTGAGACCGGCGAGGTCACTGTCGGGGCTGTCGCCGCGGGCGTCTCTCCCAGTGCAGAAAGGTCGATTCCCAGAGGTGTGGCCCCAGCAGCAGCCGTCTCACCCAGAAGTTCATCGACACCGGGGGTTGACCGGGTGCGCAGGGCCTCCTCGTCGATGCCGGCCATCTCCTCAAGGCTCCCTGCTGCGAACGTCGCATCCTCCGACTGCGAATAGATACCAGGATCGCGCCGAACGGGGTCTGATTCTGCTGGCAGGTCGGCGATGTCGAACTCATCCATGTCAGGGACCCGCAGGCCCACTATCGGTGCGATCTCGGTCATGAACCCATGCAAGTCATTGCTCTTTCTGCCCCCTTCGATGAACTGAGCACTCGCCTTCTCCCACGCCTCGTGGTGGCGGCCGCGAAGGCAGAGCGCACGGGCGATGCCCATCGTCCCGATGTCGATGTCCATCCCAAGCCCGATCGACCTACCGAAAAGGCGGGTCGCGTCGCGGGCCCAGCCGCAGGCGAGAGCGCACCCAGCTGCACCTGAACATGCATCGAGCCTCTCAGGAGAGATGCGCATCACCCGCTTGTACTGTCGGTACGCATGCGAGTGGCGACCCAGACGCTCGAGCACGTCGGCGTAGCGGATACGGAACTCAGGTTCCTTCTGCCAGCGCTTGCACGCTCGCTTGTATATCTTCGCCGCCCCCTTGAGGTCACCCTCGACCATACAACGTCGAGCGTCGGCCAGCACCTGCTCCGGAGTGGTCATCTTCCCGACCGCAACTCGGGTGTCACCCGTTCAAACCTTGTCCTTCGATTCCAGACAGTCCTTGTCAGTCAACCCGAAGGGTTGATGCGGCACCCGAGGCGCGCTCGGGGCGTGCCAGCCGACAGCGAAGAGGAGCCGATGCCGGGGATGGGTTCGATGATGATGCCCATGCTGATGATGCTCGCCATGACCTCGCTGCTGTTCATTCCGGGTATTCGGCCGCTGCTCGCCAACTCCGCAGATTCGGTGATCGCTCCGCTCGTCCCCTTCCACGACAAGTGGTTCGTGTTGACTGTGGGCTTGGTCGGCTCGAGCATCATGGTGGTGAACACAGTGCTGCGTTCGTTCTTCATGGACCCCATCAAGCAGGCGCATCTGGGACATCGCAACAAGCAGTTGCGCGTCCTGATGCGTGAAGCCACCCAGTCACGCGACCCAGTGCGTCTGGAGAAGATACAGCGGATGCAGCAACGCATGATGCCCGAACAGATGGAACTGCAGTCGTCCACCATGAAACCGATGATGTTCACGTTCATCTTCATCATCGCCGTCTTCTCTTGGATGGCCGCCAACGTCGAGGTTTTCCGCGTCGGGTACGTTTCGCTGCCGTGGAACCCGACTTGGAGCCTGACGGAAGGGAAGGTGATCTTCTTCCCCGCCTGGATCGCCACCTACATCTGTCTGTCAGCGCCACTCGGACGGGTGGTCGCCCGCCACATCCGCCTGTTCCGCTATCGCACCCACCCGATCGTCCTCGCCGGAGAGACACTCGATGAACCACTGCTGGAGATGCTCAAGGTCGAGGAAAAGAAGCCGTCGCGAGGGAGCACATCAGGGCGGGAAAGACGCCGGAGAAGGAAGGCGCGTGGCCCCACTTCATCAGGTCCGAGGAAGGAAACGGCTGCTGTTGAGACGCACACCGATGCGGTCTGTCCCGAATGTGATGGAGATGCTGTCGAACGGGCACCTGACGGACGGTTGCGCTGCGATGTGTGCCGGCACACGTGGAGGAGATGACCTGGTTCAGATCACCATCAGCGGACATCCGGGCAGCGGTACTTCCACGCTCGTTCACCTGCTGTGTGACCGGCGTGGCTGGAGGAGCCTGAACGGCGGGGACGTGTTCCGGGCCGAGGCGGCTGGTCGTGGACTTCCACTGGAGGAGTTCAGCCGCCTCTGCCGCGATGAACCCGAGGTTGACCGGGCCTTGGATGACCGTCTGCGTCACGAGATGCAGGCGGAGAGCGGCCCTGAGGTGATCGAAAGCCGTCTCGCAGGATGGTGGGCCCACCAGCTCGGACTCGACTGCATCAAACTCTGGCTGGAGGTGTCTCCAGCGGAACGGTCGCGCAGGATACTCGAACGGGAGGGCGGTGAACTCTCGGCCGCGCTCGAGAGGATGAACGAGCGCATGGCCGCGGATGCGCTGCGCTATGATCTGCTCTACTCGATCTCGCTCGCGGACATGTCGCCCTACAACCTGCAGCTGAACACGGATTCGATGCAGCCCGACCAGGTTGCAGACGCGGTCGAGGCGGCGCTCGAATCGCAGGGGGACTGACCATGGTCGACTTGGATGACTGCATCATGCTTGACGAGACGGCGACATCGAGCCCTAAGCATGGCTGTGTTCCCACGGACCGAGACATCGCCGGCCGTCTGGCGGCCGGATGGCTGCTGGTTGACAAGCCAGCCGGCCCTACCAGCCACCAGGTGTCGGCGTGGGCACGCGACCTGCTCGGTTTGAGTAAATTGGGGCATGGAGGAACGCTCGACCCGTTCGCCACCGGCGTGCTCGCACTGATGAGCGGGCGCACGATGCGCCTTACGGACCGGGTGCTCAAGAGTGGCAAGACCTACGTCGTCGTAGTGCGCCTCTCACCCGATGTCGATGATGCCACCTTGGCAGCCGCGCTCACTGAACTCAAGGGCGAGATACTGAACGTGCCGCCGAAGCAGTCGGCTGTCAAGATCCGCGTCCGCACGCGCACTCTGCACGAGGTCGACGTGCACGAGCGGGAACAACGGCATGTGGTCATCAGCATCAGCTGTGATGCTGGAACCTACATCCGCACCTGGGCACGGGACCTTGGACTGCTGCTCGGTACTCCTGTGGGGCTCATCGAACTCAGGCGAACCCACTCAGGGCACTTCTCCGAGGACTCCACTGTGACCATGCAGCAACTGGCTGACGCCGTCTGGCTGTGGCAGGTGAAGGAGGATCCAACGGCCTTGGAGAGGGTCTTGAGGCCCGTCGAGGAACTTCTGGTAGGCATTCCCCGGGTGTTCGTCAAGGATGGTGCCGCTGCCGCTGTCTGCCATGGAGCGCCCCTTCTGCGTCCAGGCGTGATCGCAATCGACCACGGGTTGGCCAACGGCGACGAGGTCCGACTGCTGACATTGAAGGGTGAAGCGGTCGCCTTGGCACGAATGCAGGTCGATGGTGCTCGGCTCGCCGAGATGAAGACCGGTGAAGTGGCGAAGTCGACAACCGTGCTGATGGAGGTCGACACCTACCCGCGAGGGTGGTGAGACCCTATAGAACGATTACCATCAGCCTAGATCGTATTCCTCGTAAATCCATTCGTCGCATTCCAGTCGCAGTTTCAAACGGCCCATCGCGCCACTCCCCTACTCCCACCCCGGTCGACGCAGCGACCTATTGGAAGCATTCCCTTCACACACGGATGCCACTTAACCGTTGAGGGTGATTCGCCGATTATCCGTCCATACGGGCCGTGTGCGACCAAAGTTGCGCTGGTTCGGCGACAGGCCAAGGGCGTCTCACTTGAATCTGCGAATCTTGCTGGGGCCGAGTTGGAACGCCAGTATTGTGATCAGGATGACCGCTCCCGCCAGCGTCCATAACATCGGGGAGGAGACTGAGATTCCTCCACCTGAGGGTCGTTGGTCGGCTCCGCCACCACCGCTGACCTGAGGCGCCACCGTGACCTCGCGGAATGCCTCGTTGTTCTCCTCGTTGCTCTCTTGGATGTCATGCAGCGGGTCGACGACCACCCTGATGCTCGCTGAATCACCCCCCATGGCGACCTGCCAGTCGCACGACGTCGCAGCCAGTTGGTTGGGCACGATGACCGGGATGCTCGAGGAGGTGCCCACGAGCTGGTCATCGACGTAGCAGCGCACCAACACCAGGTTGGCGGCCGAAAGTCCCGAGTTGCGCACCCAGGCGGTGATGGTCACGACATCACCCTGGGTCACGTTCACAGCCTGCTGACCTTGTTGGCCTTGCTGGATATGCTCGATGGTGATCTGCTCGATGAACAGGTCAGGTTCCGCCGTGGCGAGCACACCGATGCTGGTCTGCACAGTGTTCACACCGTCCGAGATGGTGATGCTGACAACGAACGAGCCCTCGGCGATGGGCTCCAGGATGAGGTTGCCCGACTGATCGATGGACGCCCATGAGACATCTGTGTCGAACTGCAGTTGAGAGAACGGTGTGTCAACATCCTCGACGCCCAACTCGATCACCAGCGACTCACCCACCTCCACCTGCACTTCGAGCGGCAGCGGCGCGTGTGTGGGGGCGTCCTCCACCTCGTTCACCGTAACGCTGAAGTCGCTCACCCAGGAGTTGCCTCGCTCGTCTTGCACCTGCACCATGACCGTGGTCTGTCCGTGTTGCTCGGGTTGCTGACTGACCACCAGTTGTCCACCCACGACCGACACGGTCAGCAGCGACTCATTTCCAGAGACGGCGCTGACCTGCAGGGCCTGCCAAGCGGTGATGTCATCGCTGCACGTCGGGAGGAGCGGAATCACCGCTCCGGCGGCATCCTCATCGAGTTGCCTGTCGGATATGTCGTCGCAGGACGGGTCGCGGTCCCATTCGACCACGAACCCGCCGGACAGCATGATGTCGTCCACGACCACCACGGTCGTCTCCGCGTGACCGTCGGATGACCACTGGAAGCGGGTGCTGAGTCCGATGTCGATCTGTTCTCCCACAGCTGGAAGCAGATGCCCCACCGGAATGGAGTGGCTGAAACTTCCGAGTGTCAGTGGCAGGTCCATCAGCAACACCCCTTCGAAGGCGACCCTGAGCGTGCTGAAGTTCACCACCAGGTCATCGATGGCCCCCGATACCTGTCCTGAGACGGTCACCGTGGGGTCGTTGATGTCCGCGCGGACACGAGTGAGGCAGCCATCCAGCAGGTCCACCTTGAACTCCAGGAAGGGATGGTCTGGCAACAGGAAGGGCTCGTTCAACAGCGTGTATCCGAACCAATTCTGTGCGTCTGCGCTGCCGCGGACCGCGACGCTGGCATTACCGCTGGTGAACAGATGCACCCTTCCCCATGATTGGCCGTACGGGCGCTCGTTCACCGTCGAGATCCAAATGCCGCCTGTAGTCGGGTCGATGAGTTCCAAGCCACATGGGCTCTGTGCCAGATTCGTCGTCTGTCCGAGCGTCAGGTCGAGATCGATCACCGGGGACGCGCTCAGCAGGACGCTCGCCTCCGCCTTGGCGGTCTCGAACGAGTACCATGA
>JAKUTA010000051.1 GCA_022447885.1 Candidatus Poseidoniales archaeon
CGAGCACGGAATGTGGAGTGAGGGTCGGTGAATCGATCACGACGATGTTGCCCAGTAGCAGGAAATGGTCGATCCACGCCTGCTGCAATTTACTGAGCAATCTGCCCCCTACAGGGCCGTAATCGAACAAACCAGACACCCCACCGTGAACCTCGAAGGCGGGGAAGATGATGCCGCGGCGTTTGAGCAGAGAGAGCAGATTGCGACTCCTGTCCTCCTCCATGAAACGTGTCACCTCAGGCGCACTCCAACCTCACCCGGTTCTCAACCCTTGTGCGTCACCAGAGTCAAGAGGGGCCACCTGCTACCCTTGCACGATGGGACAGGCGATGGTGGAGATCATCGAACCGGATTGCACGGGGTGCGACCTGTGCATCACCCACTGTCCGTTCGAGGCGCTGCTCCCGCTCACCGAATGCGCTCCTCATCGGAAGAAGCGGGCCGTGGTCGTGTTGAACGCCGATTGCGTCGGCTGTCTGTCATGCATCGGCTCTTGTCCCACGGGTGCGCTGCGCGAGGTGACGCTGCCACCCGTGGCGGCCGCATCACCGCTGCTCAACGAACGAGATGGAGACCCCGAGGTGGTGCCTGTGGCCCGGTGGAGCACTGACGGTGTCGGATGGGCGTGAACGGCCCCAGCGTTCACCGGCGGAACGTGGTGAGAGGAAATCCGATTATGTTTGAAAAGGGAATTGTTGATATAGCCCCTCGGTCGGCTGTCCGCCGAATTAAAAGGTCGGCGCGAACATGGTTGAAACAGTATACTTGGATTCGTACGCCGAATCCGAGTCGATATTCGCTGACTTGAGCCAACCCGTAGGGGACTGGTTCAAGGAGACGTTCCCTGATTTCACCGAACCCCAGAAGCTGGCCATTCCAAGTATAATCGCCGGCAAACACCTGCTGCTGTGCAGCCCCACTGGCAGCGGCAAGACGCTGACCGCGTTCCTGTCAATCCTCGACAACCTGATCCAGAAATCGCTCAACGGCGAACTCGAGGAGCGGGTGTACTGCGTCTACATCTCGCCGATCAAGGCGCTGGCCAATGACATCCAGAAGAATCTCATCGGACCGCTGACCGAGATTCGGGAGCGCTTCCTGCCCAGCCGTGCCAAGGAGATCAGGGTCGGCCTCCGGACAGGCGACACGAGCCAGTCGGAACGGCAGAAGATGCTGCGCAAGCCACCACACATCCTCATCACCACCCCAGAGAGCCTCGCGCTCACTCTGGCATCCAAGCGCTTCCGCCCACACTACTCCAAACTCTCCTGGTTGG
This sequence comes from Candidatus Poseidoniales archaeon, assembly GCA_022447885.1. Lineage (GTDB taxonomy): Archaea > Thermoplasmatota > Poseidoniia > Poseidoniales > Thalassarchaeaceae > JAKUTA01. The sequence goes on from JAKUTA010000051.1 coordinate 1,277, forward strand.
TGATCGACGAGATGCACAGCCTCGTGCCGACCAAGCGCGGTGTGCACCTCGCCCTTTCTCTCTCGCTGCTCGACACGGTCATCGAGACACCTGTACAGCGCATCGGCATCTCCGCCACGATGGAGCCGCTCGATCAGGTCGCCCACTACCTCGTCTCCTCGGATAAACGCGAAGAAGAGGGAGAGGACCAGAAGGTGTACATCGCCAAGGTCTCGGGCGCTCGCGAACTCGACTTGGACATCATCCTGCCCCACGAGCGCTTCAACGACCCGCAGTTCGACCACAAGCAGATACTCGATGCGAACGTCGAGCGCATCCGCGACCTGGTTGAGGCGCATACGACCACGCTCGTGTTCGTGAACACGCGGGCGATGACCGAGGAGATCGTGTCGCGGCTCCGACGCATCGTAGGGTGGGATGGTGAGGCGATCCAGGCGCATCACGGTTCGATGGACAAGACGATCCGTCTCGATGTCGAACAGCGCTTGAAAGATGGAGAACTACGTTGCGCTATCTCGTCCTCCTCACTTGAGTTGGGGATCGACATCGGCAGCGTCGACCTCGTGGTGCAGCTCGGCTCCCCGGGATCGATCACCACCGGCCTGCAGCGTATCGGCAGGGCGGGACATCAGGTGGGGGGCGTGCCAAGGGCGCGCTTGTTGCCGACCAGTCCGCATGACCTCCTCGAACTGGTGGCGTTGCAGGGGGCGATCATGGCGGGTGAGATGGACCAGCTGCGCTTCCCGGAGAACTGCCTGGACGTATTGGCGCAGTTCATCATCGGGCTGACCATCATCGGGGAGCAGGACATCGACGAGGCCTACGCCCTCATCACCGCCACCTGGTCGTATCGCAAATTCCCCTACGATGATTACATCGAGGTGCTCGACATGCTGGAGGAGGAAAATCGCATCTGGGTCGAATGGGAGGACAATGCATTCGGCAAGCGTGGGTATTCCCAGATGATCTACTACACCAACATCGGCACCATCGCTCCGGACAACAACTACCTCGTGCTGAACACCGACGGCTCGATGATCGGCCAATTGTCCTCGTCGTTCGTGCAGAACCTACGCGGTGGGGACGTGGTCCTGCTCGGCGGCACCACCTACCGCATCCAGTCGATCCAGGGTTCGCGTGTCAACGTCTCACCAGTCACCGGTTTCCGCCCAACCGTGCCATCCTGGTCTGGTGAGGCGCAGAGTCGCAGTCCAGAGTTGTCGAGCGCAGTGCTCAGCCTGCTCGGGGCGTGCGTGACCGCCTTGAGAAGGCAGCGGGACCCGCGCAAGCTGCTCACCGGCGCATATGGATTGACAAAGCCCGTTGCCAACGGTGTCGCCGTCTTCCTGGAGCAGCATCTCGCGGAATCGTTCACGGTTCCTGCTCACAACCGCATCCTGCTGGAGCAGATCGCCGGCGGAATCCCGACGTACATGGTCACCACCTGCAGAGGGAGGGCGTTCAATCTCACACTGGGCTACTTCTTCGCGGGGCTGGCCAAGGCCAACGACATCGATGTGCACGAACTGTCGTTCGATGAGAACGGCTTCCTCGTCAAACTGTCACATGAGATCGAACCAGAATCATTCCCGCATCTGTTCGCCACCAATGACCACCGTCGACTGATCGAGACTCATCTGCTCGACACGCAACTGTTCGCCAAGCGCTTCCGCGAGGTCGCTGGGCGCAGCCTGATCGTCCCGCGGCGCGGCGGCGCCGAAGAGGTCTCCCCGCAGCAGTTCCAGCAGAAGACGGAGGCGCTGTTCCGCAACCTCCGGGCGATGGATGACTCGCTGCTGGTGCGCGAGGCGTGCAACGAGATCCTGCAGCATGACCTCGACCTGCCCGGGCTGGAATCGTTCATCGGGGATGTGATCAACGGTGACGCGCGAATCATCCACACCCGGGTGAAGATCCCGTCACCACTGGGCATGAACCTCTACATGTCAGCGTTCGAGGACCTGCTGGCGCTGCGCACCCGCGCATATCTCATCAAGGACATCGACCCGGAGATCCTGCGCCGCCTGCTCGGGCGCCGAGCGCTCGCCACCGACCTCGACTCGAAGGGGGTGGACCAGTACTACCGCGACAAACTGGCCGTGCCAGAGGACGCCGACGGCCTGCTGAAACTGATGGACGTGGGCGGCGGACTCGAACGGGATCTGCAGAACCCGCTGTACGCCGACAAGCTCGAGGGCATCGACATCGACATCCTGCGTCAATGGCGAAATGAACTGCTGCAACGGGGGGACATCACCAAGATCAAAGGCACGGGGAACAATCAGGTCGATGGCAAATGGTTCTCATGCCGGATGGCGGACATCCACGGTACACTAGGAGTGCTCGCGAGCCAAGGTGCTGGGGAATTGGACGACCTGCGCCAACTCTACACGGGCGGGCTGACCTACAAGATGGCCTCCGAATTCGATGGCAAGAGGGTCACTGCCTGGGAGGATGTGGCGCTCTCCGACCCACATGAGTGCCTGCGTGTGAAATTGGTCGACATGCTAGGTAGCGAAGGGCCACAGCAACTGGAGCAGTTGGATAGTCGGTTACCGTTCCCACAGAGGATGATCGAGAACATGCTGCACGAACTGGAAGTGCGCAACGTCGTGTCAATAGGATTCTATAGAGGGATGGACGAAGGTGAATTCATCCTCAAGGTCGATGAACACTACATCACCGGTGGCAAGGAGAAGGTGGTTGAATATCGCCTGCTCCAGAACATGCTGCTGACAAAGTCGTTCAAACTCTACGACGACCCGCTGGAAGCGTTCGAATCGCATGTCATGTTCCAGAAGATGCACGAACTGCTGGACCGAGTGTCAGACTATCGCTTCGCCGATTGGAAGGACCTCAAACATGACCCAGACGTGGTCATGGGGCGGCTGCTGCACAACAGGGTGGGCTACACCAAGGTCGACCAACTTCCGCTGCTGCTGGGGCTCAGGCCCGAGCCGTGGATCGGCGAGATGGAGGCGAAGGTGCTCAGCAAGATCCCACCCGGGGTGAATGTGGTGAGGCAGGACCTGTTCATCGACATCCCGAAGGATGACGAGCACAAACGTATGTTGAGCCACGCCAAGCACGCCCTCGCCAACCTCGAGCGCCAGATGGTGTTCGTCAAGCAGTACGAGGAACTCCCTGAACGCAAGCGCAGCCTGTCGTTGTTCCATCGTGTGCACGAGGTCTACGAGCCGATGCCGTTCCTCGACGCGCTGCTCGAACTGATCAAGCGCATCGGGCCGGTCAAGCGCTACACACTGGGCAATTACATCAGCCGTTCACCCGAGGAGGTCGACGAAGCCGTCCGCGAGCTGGTCGATGCCGGGAAGGTCGCCGTGGTGCTGGCACTGCAGCCTGAACTGATCGAGTTCTACTGCATGCCCGAGGACGCCATCCAGGTACGCAAGAGCGTGCGCGAGGACCGGAAGATGCGCATCCTCACGCAATCCGACCCGTTCTGCTCCCGCTTCATCCAGGAGGTGCGCTACGTCCTCAAGCAGGGTTGGTACTATCCCGTGTTCAAGGGGGTGGACCCGGTGGGTCGCATCCTGATGTACAAGGTGCATGACTACCTCGAGGTGCGCGACATCCACATCCCGCACGCCTATCTGGACGAGTTCACGGAGCAGTTCGAACGATTGCTGGAGAACTACCGCGACACCTTGGTAGACGTGGCACTGCTGACCAACTTCAACGGAGAGTCGATCTCGCTCGCGGATGACACCACCAAGAAGGCGTTCGAGGACATCGGCTTCCGGTTCGTCGGCGACGGCGAGCGCATGATGCGCGGCGGCGTGATGGACCCCCGCCCGCCCAAAGAGTCGATTCGCACACTGTTCTACAACAACAACCTGCACCAGGACACGCGCAGCGAGAATGAGACGTTGGCAGTCGGGAAGATCGCGGAGGTCCGCGACGACTTCGCTCTCCGCGGCAGATGCGAGATGTACCGCGTCGACCTGAAATCTATGGCGACCGCGAGTCAGTTGCACCAAGGGACCAACCTGCGCAGCCACCGCGTCTACGCCCCGTATGCCCACTTCCAGCGCCTGCTGACGATCCGCAACCAGGAGCCCGACGAGGAACTGCTCGACGTGCTCGACTTCTTCTCCGAGAATTCCGACCCGCAACTGTTCATGGACAGGCATGCGATGACCCGTTCCGCGTTCCGCAAACTCGCCCAACCGCTCATCCGCTCAGGACATCTGGTACAGGACTACCGCGGCGGCTTCCGCACCGTCGACCCCCTGCCCGACGTCGATGTGCTGGAGTTGAAACAGGAATATCTGCGTGAACTCATCGAGGATATCCCCGTCATCAGCCTGAAGCAGTTCGAGAGGCTCGCTGGCAGGCCGTTCAAGCCCGAGGACGTGATGGATGTGCTCAAGCAGTTGGAGGACGATGGCGTGTTCATCAAGGGATTCCTGCTAGAAGACATGTTCGAGATCTGCTGGGGGCGCAAGGAGATGCTTGAGAATGCTTCCGAACTCGATCCCATGAGGGATTTCGTGCTGCCGCCATCAGACCCACTTGCCCCATATTTCTCGGCTCTGCTGCGCGAGCGCTTCGGCTTCGGCTCAGCATACCTGGTGTTCCACAACGAGGATGCCATAGCCGCCTTCAAGGCGAACACGAGGAACGACATCATTGACGTGACAGACTTCGTGACCGACCCTAAACTGGAGAAAGAGGCGGTGCGCGTGATAAAGGAGTTCGCCTGGGAGCACAACATGCCGCTGCGCGGCAAGGTGCTCGACAGGATCCGGGGTCGTTGAGCGCCGCTGCGCCGGTGAAGCGTTTCTCAGACTACCTTCCGATTCGGCGGCGGGAACACCGTGTCGATGACTCGCAGCAAGGGGTCGAGCAGGCGCAGCACGTGGGAGTGCAGCGTTGGGAGCAGTTCGAACAGCACGATAGCCATCAGGAACATGGCGAACAGGCTGCCGAACTTGGCAGCATACGAATGACCGAAATCGAAGATGTCGATTCCCATCAAGTGCCAATCGGGGTAGGTCATCTTGAGCCAGATGATCCCGGCGTTGCGGAACACGTTCAGAACGTGGATGACTGGCAGGGTCAGCAGAAAGGCGCGCGCTCTAAGTTTCCACGACACGCCACGCAGCGCCACAAGAGCACCGACGAAGATTATCATCGACTGCAACGCGGAACAGGCGAGCACGATCGAGATGCCCAGCGGCGTTCCGTCGGCGTTCAACAGCGGGATGTAGAATCCACCTTCGCCCAGCGCTTCTGGGTGGTACCATTGGTTGCCGTCTAACTCGGAGAATGGGACTTCCGTACCATCGGCATACTGCACCAGTGGATCACCCATCTGCAGGTTGGCGATGCCAGCCCAACGCAGGAACAGCACCCCCTGCGAGGCGGTGAAGTAGACGGCGGCGATGGACAACTGTGGCATGTGTGCGATCAACAAGTAGGGAAATGCGGCCCAGAAGACGCAGCCGCGCAACCAGACGACCGCCGGTTCATCCTGCCCCTCCCGCTCGATCTTCAAGTCCCACCAGCCCATGGCGATGCCGAGCGGAAGCGCTGCTCCACACATCACCACCAGCACCCAGTCACCGATCTCGACGTAATGCGGAGTGGCGAGGAAGAAATAGAGCCCGATGAGGACCCAGCCGGGCGCCGAATAACGAGCGGGTGTCTTTGTCCGCCCATGGAAGGAGTATGCGAGCAACAACAACCCAGTGAATGGGATCAGCAGTTCGACGGTGATGGCGCTCACGCCGAGGATGTTCCCCGCGGCTTCGAGGAATGCCCAAGTCGCCATTATGGTGCAGTTGTGGCTCAACAACTCGTAAATAGGCTGCCTTGCAGCGAGCGGCCCGAGGAGTGTAAATGAGCGCTGATTTCGATTTCGATTCATTCTTGGAATCCTATGTGGCCGATCTCACTTCTGCCCTCTCCGCCCTTCCCAAGGATGCCATCCGCGACCTCTACCTCGCAGTCTGCTCGGTGATCGAGAATGGCGGCACCGTCCATTTCATCGGAAACGGAGGCTCCGCTGCCACCCCGTCCCACTCAGCCGGGGACTGGGCCAAGGAACTCTCCCTGCGCACCATCTGCCACGTTGACAATGTGGCCAGCCTGACCGCGTGGGCGAACGACACCTCGTACGACAACGTGTTCGTGGGGGCGTTGGAGACATGGGCGCGACCGGGAGACCTGGTGGTCGGTTACAGCGGCTCGGGGAATTCGGCGAATGTGCTCAACGGCATCGCTTACGCGAGCGAAGCGGGCTGTATCACTGCCTGCATCACCGGTGACTACCGCGGTGGCGGAGGTGGGGCTCTGGCTGGTGTGGTGGATGTCGCAGTAATCTGTGACACGACCTCGATGGAGCGCATCGAGGATCTGCAGCTAGTCATCAATCACATCGTCAAGGAAGCGGTCAAGGCGACCTCGGGCGCTGGCTCAGATTGAGGTTGTTCCATGCTCCTGCCGCACAGACACAGGGCTGCGCTGCTCGACCCTCTCGATCTGGCTCCCCTCCCCGGCGGTGATGAGTGGGATGGGCGGCTGGCCTACCTCGACCGAGATGGAGTGATCAACGAAAACCTTGAGGGTT
>JAKUTA010000052.1 GCA_022447885.1 Candidatus Poseidoniales archaeon
GTTCGATGTGTCGCTTGTAGAAGACGTCCCGCACAAGCCCGTTCGCCTTGCGTGCATGGAATTGGTCATCAGCGCAGGTGACTATGCCGGCTGCGTCCTGTCCGCGGTGCTGGAGCACGAGCAGACCCTCGTAGAGATGAGGTGCGACCGTCGCCTCTTGGGTGCCGACGATGCCGATGATGCCGCACATATGCATCCCCGCTCCGCCCGCACTGCCGTCGGTATTTGGACATTGGGCCAACCAATTGATTCAGCCAGCCTCACGCTGGTGGCCGACGGTTGCGCTTGGCCCAGCGGAATCCTCGCAGACGAGCCGTCGCGCCGTAGCCGCAGGAGGCGCACTTGCGCTTCTGCTTGTGGTACGAGTGCCGACCACAGCGTCGGCAGCGGATGTGGGTGCTCTTCTGGCGCTTGCCCATGCTCGGTGTTCCCTTGCTCATGTACCCACCACTCCGCCAGAGGCAGCCCGGCGACCGGTGCGCCCATTATGAGCATTACCCGGAGCATCGGTTCAACTCATTCAGCTGAATCGTCGCCTTCAGCGGCGCTGAAGTCCTCTGAACTCAGTTCGAGGAGTGGGTCGTCCGCATGTCGTCTGCCGCTCACCAGCGCCAGCAGCAGTCCGAAGCAGATCCCGAGTGCCAGCAAGCCTGCGCACTCGGCGACGAGCAATCTGAGCACGGTCGTGGAGAACTGCGACCAGACATCACCGACCACCCCCGGCAGCAGCATGCCGGCGTCTACCGCCCAGCCATAGACCAGCGCGGCGACGACGGTCGTCAGGAACATGCCGAGGGCCTGTTCGGTGATGCGTGCCTGTCTGTGAGCGAAGGCCAATGTGAACATGAACAGCAAGCCCGTCGTAAGCATGAACGAGACGATCGCGGAGTGGAAGAAGCGCATTCCGATATCGATGTCGGCGACCTCACCGCGCACCTCGAGGTGGATGTTGGCGACGAAGATGCACAGTATCAGGGTGAGCACGACCAACGCCAGCGTCTGCCAGTCACGCTTCGCATCCCCGTCCCTGGTGTTCATTCCTGCTCACCTCCTGAGTCACCGGCATGCTCCGCCAGGATCTCTCGTGCACGCGCCTGCTCGGATTCGCTCAGGGGCGCGACCGGTTCAGGAACCGGCATGTTGCGCTCACCGATCCACACCACCAGCACGAAGGTCAGCAACGCGCCTACGCCGCCGACGAGCAGGCCGAGCAGGTCTCCAAGAGCGCCCCACGAAGCGCTGCGCCAGAAGACCGGGTCGTCTTGTTCGGTGCCTTGGGCCAGCAGGAAGATGAGCAGTATGAACGAGGTGATCGCGACGCCTCCCATCGCCAGCGCCTCACGCCAGCGACGGTCGCCCATCATGATGGTGAACGCCGCCGCGAATCCTCCGATGACGACCAGCAGCGTCAGCAGGCTGGTCATGAGGTGCAGCCAGAATGGATTCGCCGTCCCGGAGATATCTGGTCGGTCGACGAACAGCAACCATCCGAACCAGGCTATTCCACCGGCGAGGAGCAGGAATCCACCCTGCCTGACTCCCTCGGGCAGCGGAGCGAATGGTGTCGGTCCACCGAACAGTGCCAGCAGGCAGCCTACGGCGCACATCAGCGTCGGTCCGAGTAGCATGAGTCCCAGGTGCAGAATCTGACCTTCCTCGGTGGAGGCGATGTCCCAATCGTTGAGCAGCGGGGCCAGCAGGCAGCCGAGCAGCAGCACCCGCCCCACCCACTTGCGCCGGGAATCACGCGCCAGCATCAGGGCGACTCCCAGCGGAAAGAGAGCCAGTGGCAGCCAGAAGTGGACGAGCAGGGCTGTCTCAGGCATCACCGCAATCGAACACGATGCGGGGCCAGTGGGCCTTAGAAGTTCGGAGTCCCCAACGACACAGTACGAGCGGGTGGACCCTCCGAAGTCCACGACATGCTCAAATAGGGGCCGTCGGTCGAAGCCTCGCCCATAGGGCGATGGAGATTGCAACGATGGTCAAGATGCCTCGTCAGGTGATGCGCTACAGCCCCGCGGCTGGCAAGCACACCCTGCACACCGTCGAGCGGGTGAAGAAGAGGAAGGCGAGCGAGCTCAAGTGGGGCCAGCGCAGGTTCCGCAGGGTCACCGCAGGTTACCGCGGATTCCCGCGTCCCAAGCCCGCCGACTCGAAACGAAGTGTCGACGGCACCAAGCGCATCAATCTCATCTACCGCTGCACCGAGACTGGCAAGGCCCATGTTCCCAAAGGGAAGCGGGCGAAGAAGTTCGAACTCGTTGACAAGTGAAGGAGCACGACCAGATGAGCGAAGAGCGCAAGTTCCACCGTGTCGAGTGCCGTGACTGTGGCAGCGAGCAGATCCTGTTCGTTCGTGCCTGCACGAAGATATCCTGTATCGTCTGTGGCGCCACATTGGCTCGACCGGCTGGAGGAAAGGCGGTTTTGGTGAGCGCCAACGTCCTCGAGACCCTAGAGTGAACAGGTGCTGTCAGGATGGGCTCGAAGTCGGAATGGCCCCAAGAGGGTGAACTGGTCGTCTGCACGGTGAAGAGCGTCGTGCAGAATGGAGCCTACCTGACCCTCGTTGGCTACAACCGCGAGGGCTTCGTGTTCATCGGCGAGATCGCCGCTGGCTGGGTGAAGAACATCCGCGGCCACGTCCGCGTCGGCCAGCGGGTGGTCGGCAAGGTCACCAGGGTGCGCAAGGACCGCAAGAGCGTCGACCTGTCGCTCAAGGCGGTCAACGATGAGCGTCGCCGTGGAGCGTTGAAGGCGTGGAAGAACGAGAACCGCGCCCGCCAGTTGCTCAAGATCACCGGCGAGCGCTCAGGTTGGGAAGAGGGCAGAGCCGACAAGATGGGCTCCGAACTGACCGAAGCGTTCGGGACCCTCTACGGCGCCTTCGAAGAGGTTGTCATCGATCCCGAAGCGCTGCAGCAGATGGGCTACGAAGGAGACTGGATCGCACTGTTCGTCGAACTCGCGTTGGAGAACATCGTCCCGCCATTCGTCGCTCTGCGCGGTCATCTGGAGATCGTGGTCCCCAACGAAGCGGGCATCGAGGTCATCAGCAGAGTGCTGGCAACCGCAGAGGAGAATGGCTCCGCGGGCGAGGGGGTGGAGGTGACCTGCCACTACGATGGCGCTCCACACTACCGGGTCGAGATCCGCGCACCGGACTACAAGTCGGCCGAGGCCGCTTGGAACGCGGTCGAACAGGCTGTCCTGCCGGCGGTGGAGTCGGCTGGAGGCTCGGCCAGCGCGGAACGCTCCTAGTCTCCTCCCGGCAGAACGTCAACCCCTTCGCGATGGTCTCTGTGGGATTCGATGACAGGTAAGCGCAAAGAACCTCAAATGCAGGGAGCAGAGCAGAGGTGACCACATGGCTCGTTCGCGACTCCAACGCTGCACCTCCTGCGGTACCTATGGACTATCCACCACCTGCTCCCGCTGTGGGGCGCCGGCTAAGGCGGCCGCCCCCCTGCGCTATTCTCCCGAGGACACGCAGGCTGAACGTCGGCGGCAGTTCCAGGATGTCACCGCTGCCGAGTGGGCGCAGTCCCTACCCGTTCCGACACCGAAGGGGTCAAAGACGGTCGTCGAAGGGGCCGCAGAGTCGGAGGAAGAGGAATGAGCAGAGTGAGGCTCCTGTGGGAGGATGGGGATGAGTCCCTGCCCGAACATCACTACCTGCTAGAGGCGGTTCCAGGAGTAGGAAACGTGGGCAAGTTGGTGCTCGATACCTTGGTGAACACACACCCCAGCCGCACCGTGCTACGCATTCTCCACCCAGACCTCCCGCCACACGCCACCCTGAACGACGCGGGATTGCTGGAACCCCCGTGCATGACCGTCAGCGCCGTCGATCTTCCTTCCGGGGAGACTGTTCTCGTGCTCACCGCCAACTTCCAGCCGTTGAGCCCGGCGGGCCAGTATGAGGTGGCCACGGCCGTTCTCGAACTGTGCTCCGATGCCGGCACGGGGTTGCTGCTGATCCTCGCCGGTCTGGCCGCCGAAGTCGGACAGGAGTCTGTCTACCTGGTCTGCTCGAGCGTAGCTGACAAGGAGGCGATGGAAGCGCGTGGACTCGAGGTGAGCAGCGAGCACCCATCAGCCGGAATCATCGGGCTGACCGGCCTGCTCGCATCGCTCGCACCCATCCACAAAGTTCCGAGCGCGTGCGTAGTCGCTGAGACCGCTGGAACCAGTGTCGACGTCGTAGCAGGGGACCGGCTGGCGAAGTGGATCGAGGAGTCGCTCGACTTGAGGCTCGGGCTGGAGATCGACTCGACCGAGTCAACCGCCGAGAAGTTGCGCGAGTTCTTCGAACTCGATGAGATCGCTGAGATAGACATCGGCCTCGGTAACAGCGTCGAAGGCGACTCCGAGGCATTCTACGCCTGACGAGTTGTGCTCGCGGCCGTACGCCGACAGCGAACTGTTGATGCGATGTACCGCCTGAGGAGAGCGGGTAGCACATGTCAGGGAAGGGTGGCTTCCGCAGTCTGAAGTTGAGCACCATATCGCACATCGCGATCATCCTGTTCATCTCCGTGCTGGCGTTGATCCATCTCAAGTCGGTCATCCAGCCGTTCGTTGTGGCCGTACTGCTGTTCCTGCTCATCCGACCTGCCGCCAAATGGTTCGAGGCGCGCTACGGCCATCCCGTCGCCGCCTACGGGATGCTCGTGTTCACGGTCGTCGTCGTGCTGTTCTTCGTCTCCATCCTGCTCTACGCCAACATGCAGACATTCACCGATGAAGTGCCTGAATTGAACACCAAGCTGCATGAGCGCATTGCGTGGTTGGAGAGCATCACGCTGTTCGGGTACTCATTCGACACCAGCGCGATCACGGACCAGATCACGGTGGGTGCGATCGAGTCGTTCGCCTCAGGCCTGCTCGGTTCGCTGGCGAGTTTCACCGTGTTCGCGCTCACCGCGCTCATCTTCCTGCTGTTCATCATCCTCGAGGCTGAGACGCTTCCCGGACGCCTCAAGGCCGCTTACCCGGATGAGATGGAGCGCGTCCTGGGAATCGCTGCCAACTCTGGTGAGGGAATCAACACCTACGTCATCACCCGTGCGACCGTGGCACTCGGCCAGGCAGTGAGCTGCGGAGCACTGCTCTACCTGTTCGGCATCCCCGGTTGGTTCCTGTGGGCGTGCATCACATTCGTGATGGACTTCATCCCCTACATCGGCGGCCTGATCGCCACCGTCCCTCCGATCCTGCTCGGATTCATCGTCCTCGAACCGATGAGCGCTCTGTTACTGCTCGCCATCTTGATCGCCAACCAACAGCTCTGGGGAGGCATCATCGAGCCGCAACTATCCGGTCAGCGCCTCAATATCTCGCCGATAGTGCTGCTGCTGGTGGTCGCCTTCTGGGGCTGGGCCTGGGGGCTCATGGGGATGGTGCTCGGGGTGCCGTTGGCCGTCATCATGAAGATAGTTCTCGAGAGCGATCCGCGGACCAAGCCAATCGCCCTGCTGCTGCCCAGCCACCCGCAGAGCAGCGAAGAGGAGTGAGATCTTCATCCGCCTGATGACACGACGATCAGTTCGATGCTGATGTCAGCGGTGATGCGGCTGTCGTGAGGCACGATTACGCCCTCGTGGATCGCCAGCACGGTGCTCGGCGGTACGTCGAGAATTCCGAGAACATCTCGGATGGTCGCTCCCCCGTCGACCTCGACGGAATGCTCCTCGCCCTCGTGGGTGACCTCGACCTGCATTGGCCTAACCGTATCGCACACAGGTAATCATGCTTATCAGAAGTGAGTGAGTCGAGCGGTCCGCCAGCCGAGATCGCATAGCCCGGTATCGCGGTGGATTCGAAATCCACTGTCCTTTGGACGCGGGAGTTCAAATCTCTCTCTCGGCGCCTCGAACCATCCTCAATCATCGAGGACCAACCGCGTGGTATGCGCCCAGGTCACCTTGCCTTCGAGCACCAACGTCCCGAACTGGTCCTTCGCCGTCGCCCCGACGACCAGCACATCGTGTCCTCGCTCGGGAGCATAGGCGAGCAGCATCTGGGGAGCCTTGTCACGGCCCCACATTTGGAAGCCGATCACGCCGGTGGCATCGACCAGCCGCGTTCCCCACTTGGTTCCGCCATCCGAGTATTGCTTGTGCTCGAAGTTGAACAGCCTGCCGCGGATGTTCCACCGCTGCGGTTCGAGTTCGTCGAACGGCGAGTCGTCCGCATCGGGGTTGGGCGCCTGCTCGATGCTTCCACTGCTGCTGACATCGATGCGGATGTGACTCTTGAGATCCGGCTTGTACCCAGCCGCCGGGATGATGTCCCGCAGCCGGACCATCTCCCCATCGACCAGCCAGTCGGGTTGCTCGTAGCCCTCCTGCTTCACCACCACGGCGACCCATCCGCCATCCTCGAAGTCGAGGAAGAACTCCAGCGCCTCAACCTCGTTCTTGGGCCACTGCAGCTCCATGCGTGCCTTGCGCACCCGCCCACGCACGTTCTTCCATGGGTCGATGTCGCCGATGGCGGTGCACTCGAGGGTCGTGCTCACCAGTAACGGGTTGGTGGCCTCGCCGCCGTTCGGCAGTTCCTCCAGGAAGGGTGAACCGTCGCACACCGGGGCGTATTCGCACTGCTGGCACCGCGTATCGGGGTGCAGCGCAGGCTTGCCGGACGGCTCGCCACCAGGAGCGAATATGCGCACCTGTTCCGGCTCCGGGGGGAAGTCAGCCTCATCGAGTTCAACTGGCTCCCTGATGCGCTCGAACACGTCGTGCAGCCGCGTCTCGAGCCTGAGCAACCCTGCCTCATCCGGAACGCGCATGGGTTTGCGGACCGGCACCCCGAGATACCAGATCTCCTCGGCCACCACCATCTCCTGACGGTCGTGTGTCACCCACCACAGGTAGGCGTAGGTAGCCATCTGCTCGGGATAGCCGAAGGAATAGTCCGACGTGCCATTGCTCGCCTTCACGTCGAAGATGCGCACGTCACCGGTCCAGCGATAGACGAGATCGTACTCACCTTGCAACCAGCCATCCGGGTGCACCGTGGACATGGAGAAATCGCTCGCGTCAGGGTCGCAGAACCACGGTCGCGCCAGCTCCCACGCCTCGCACCAGGTGATGTCGCCCTCAGCCCGTGCCGCCGGGTGGGGGTCGGGATGATCGTAGGGGAATCCGTCCGGCGCCGGCCACTGCGGCCGCTCTCCTCCGCTACGGAAGCCGGCTAGATGTGGCCCGCCTCCAGCCGCGATGCAGTCCTCGACCTCATCGAGGTGGAAGCGGATGCCCGCTCTGACCATCTCGAGAATCGATTCCATGTTCTTCGCCTCGAACTCATCCCAGTCACCCACCCGGTTGGCGTCCGCCTCCCAAGCCTGGCGCTCTTTCTCCCATTCGCGCGGGAGGTGCACATCAGCGCGGGCGAGCGCCCACTCCTCCATTTCAGCGCGGTTGGTCGGCCACTCTTCCTCGGGCCGCGCCGGCAGAACGGGACCCGGCCAGTCAGCCGCTGGGTGAGTCGAGGGTCTTTGGATCGGGTCGAGGGCTCGGCCGGCATGGATGGGTACAACGTCCATCAGCGGGGTATCGAAGGTCTCGGATGTATCGCCGGGGAAGATGAGCACGGGAGAGTCGCGCATGACGCGGCAGAGGGCGTCTTCCACGGAGTGGCCCATTGCGAAGATCGGAGGGACTCCCCCAAGCAAGCCCAGTTCGTAGCGGTTCCACCACATGCGCGGGCAGCGCCTGTAC
>JAKUTA010000053.1 GCA_022447885.1 Candidatus Poseidoniales archaeon
GCCCAGTGCTGCGTCCGTTGGTAAATGAGCGACTGAACCGGGTAGCGCAGCAACTCGATTGGCAGTTGATTCCGAAGACCGGTTCCATCACCTTGAGGCCGATGGGAGAACGCCCCTCTCTACGACTGTGGATGCTGCGCTTTCTGGTGTTCATCGGACCGATCACCATCGCATTGGCGCGCGCCTTCCAGGACCTCGCAGGCAGCGGCGCCCGTGGACAGGGGCTGGTGTTCGGCGCTGCGGCGGGGGTCATCCTCACCGGGCTGCTCGCCTCATACCGAAAGCGCTCCGTCTACTGAACTTCAGAATGCCCCGTGCGGGACCTTCGAACACGCGACTCTCGGCGATCACGGTCGAAGGTGAGCGCGAACTGAACGAGGACCGGCGCCGCGGCCTTTCGCGCCGGCGCGGGTCACGTGTACTGAAGGATTCTGCTCAAGTGCCCCGTGCGGGATTCGAACCCGCGTGACCGGCTCGAAAGGCCGGGATGATGGACCGGGCTACACCAACGGGGCTTCAGCACCGCGAGCGGGCGGCGGAATGTGCATAACCAAATCGGTCAGGCGCTGAACAGCCATCCAACACTGAGACAGTTCTCACTCCTCCTCATCTGGCATCTCATCGAGCCCATCCCACCAACGCCATGCGGGCCAGGCGAGCAATGCGCCGGTTAGACTGACCACCATGAACCCCGGCCCTTTGAGGAACTCGAGCAGCAGGTCTCCGTAGAGACCCACGAGCAGCACCTCCGCACCGAACCTGAGGCTTCGGCCCACCAGACCGGCGGCGATGAACTGTCGGCGGTCCATGCCTCCTATCCCAGCACACCACCCGAGCACCTTGTAGGGGATCGGGGAGAGGGCGGCGATGAACACCCCGAATGCGCCGTAGCGGGTGACCAGTGTATCGAACCTGCGCACGGTCGAGGGTTTGGCGAACCGGTCGAGAAGTGGCTTCCCCCAGCGTTCGCCCATCCACCAGGCGACGAGTGAACCGAGAACACTCGACAGGGTGACGACGAGGAAGATGAGCGTCAGTCGAGCCGGGTCGTTGGCTGAGGCAGCCATCGGGAGAACGAGCAGGTCGGGTGGGATCGGTTGGATGAACGCCTCCGTGAATGTGAGCAGACCGAGCCCGACCAGTCCGTTGTCGGCGAACCACGCCAGAGCCGGGTCAGTCCAGACGGTCCAGAAAGCCATGTCGGCAGCCCGCTGGCTGCTGTGCATGAAGGTTCGGCTCCTGCGAACGGTGGCGTGAGCGAACCGGCACCGCTATGGCAGCGGCCAGCAGCCACGCGGACATGACCGATGGAGAGCCTGTGCGACGAGTGCTCGACACTTCCGCGCTGCTCCATTGGCCCATCGAGGAACTGGCTATGGGTTCGGTGGTCCCGGCACAGTTGCGCGAGGTGGAGCGCTTCTCACAGGAGCGAGCGCTGCTGCTCGAAGGCACGACTCTGGATTGGCGTGAGCCGTCAGGGACGGCACTCGCTCGCGCGCGTGACATCGCGCGGTCCACGGGAGACCTGGCAGGACTCTCACCGACGGATGTCAGCCTGCTCGCGCTGGCGCTCGAGATGGACGCTGAACTCGTTACCGATGACTACCGCCTGATGAACTGCGCCGAGAGCGCTGGAATCCCGTATCGCGCTGTCCTGACCGAAGGGATCAGCGAGCGCCGGCAGTGGCGGCTCATGTGCCGTGCCTGCGGTCATCAGGCCGCGGCCGCAGAACAGGAGAGCGAGAGCCGCCAGGAGACCACGGAATGTCCTGAGTGCGGCAACGAGATGCGGCTGAGCAGCCGCTGACTCACTCCTCTTCGACGGCGACGCGAGCTTCGTCCACGGTCATCCCTTCGACATCGGCTCCCGCCGAGATCGCGGCCGTCTCGGTCTGGCCGCCGCGGTCGAGATCGGCTTCGGTCTCGCCCTTCCGGCTGTCGGACAGACCCTCGTTGAACTCACCTTTCGCCTGCCCTAGGGCGCGGGCGATCTTGGGTAGCCGATCCACCCCGAAGAAGAGCACGAATATCCCGAGGATGAGCAGCAGTTCGCTGACGCCTGGCGTACCCATGTCAGTTCACTTGACCCTGTCGTGGTGGACTCACCCATTCAAGGATTCGCCCTGTGCCGCTTCGATTCGGAACATATTGCTGCCTTCAGCATTGACCCAACCACAATTGACAACCGACCGAGCTCATCCACCTGAGACCGGGGGGAGGAACGCCACCTCCGCTCCGTCGATGAGTTCGGTCTCCGGAGGGCAGAATGTGCCATCCTGAGCCACCTTGACCCCTTGTTCCAATGCCTGCGTCAGTTCCAGGTGGGCGGCGAGGTCGGCGATCGTCGCTCCGAGCACCATCGGCAGTTCGAGTTCGCGGACCCCGAATTCGTCCACCAACGGGCCGAACAGGCGAACGGTCACTTTGACCACCTTCCTGAGGTCTTCCTCACTCATCGGTTGAGGGGGCATGAACGGGGGTATAATACATGGCTCTCTCTCGCGCGCACATGAGTTCTGTAATAGAAGCGAGAGAGCTCTGGAAAGTCTACGATACCGGTTCGAATCAGGTGCAGGCGTTGCGCGGTGTCGACCTGTCGATCGAAGCGGGAGAGATGGTCGCCATCATGGGTCCATCAGGGTGCGGCAAGACGACCCTGCTGAACTGCGTGTCCAGCCTGGATGAGTTCACTGCCGGAGAAGTGCTGGTCGATGGCAGGCGGATATCCGAGATGTCGGACAGGGAGCGAACCAAGATGCGAGCAGAGCGGCTCGGATTCGTCTTCCAGTCGTTCAACCTGCTGCCTGTTCTGTCAGCCGTGGAGAACGTCGAGTTGCCGCTGCTGATGAACGACATCGCCCCCAAGGAGGCGCGGAGGAGGGCGCTCTCGGCACTGGAGTCGGTCGGATTGCGCGACTGGGCCGGGCATCTGCCGGCTGAACTGTCAGGGGGGGAGCAGCAGAGAGTGACAGTCGCCCGCGCGTTCGTGCACGAGCCCGCGCTCATACTTGCTGACGAACCCACAGGTAACCTGGATACAGCCACGTCAGGGGTGGTCATCGATCTGCTGGTCGATCTCAATCGCTCACATGGAATCACGTTCCTTCTGGTGACGCACGAGGCGGAGATCGCCCGCAGGTGCACCCGGATCGTCACCATTCGAGATGGATTGATCATCTCCGATGAACAACTCGTCGAATCCTCCGATTCCGAGGAGTGAACGAGGTTCTCAGATGGCAGTCGACCCGAAGTTGCTCTCCGCTGTCCGCAAGGTCGCGGTCTGGGCAGTTTCGTTGCTGTCGATAGCGCTGGTCTACCACCTGGTCCTGAGCGCCATCGAGGATTCACCCGACGGCATCACCAACAGTTGGCGAGCAACCGCCTTGTTCCTCGGACTCGTGGCCGCCATCATCATCCACTCATCCCTTCGCCTGCTGCTGGAACCGCGCCAGCGAATCATCGGCACCATGGCGTTGCGCAACCTGCGCCGCAGGAAGCGCAACACGGCGCTGATCGTCATCGGCCTGTTGGTCGGTTCAGCGATCATCTCCAGCAGTCTGGTGGTCGGCGACAGTCTGGATGCCACCCTGAATGCCGAGTTCACCGAGGCGCTGGATGAGACGGACATCGTGATTCAAGGAACCGACATCAACGGATTCCCGGTCTGGTGGAACCAGAGCAGTGCGCTGGACTTCGTCAATGACATGGAATCAGATCCCGACATCGACGCCGTGTCCATCGGCATCAAGACCTCCGTCTCCATCAAGGTGCCCGACCGCAAGACGGTCGAGCCGCACGCGCACTGGCTCGCCATGGATGGGGAACTGCAGCAGACTGGAACCTGGAATCCTCTGGGTGGTGCGGGTGGAGTCCACTACTCGGACATAGTGACCGGGAATGTCGTGGTCAACGAGGAGGCGGCGGAGCAGTTGGAGTTGCGGGTCGGCGACCGGCTCGAGGTCTCATGGACCGACATCAACGCCGGCAGCGTCAGCCGCCCGATGGCCAACTTCACTGTCCAGGCGATCGTGTCCACCACGGCCACAGGATTTGTTCAGGGAGGTGATACCGCCATCTTCACCGAACTCGCCGTGGCGCAGGAGTTGCGGCACCGCATCGGGGAGATCAACCGCATCGCCATGTCAGCGACCGGCGGACTGCTCGACGCCTTCGACGCGGAGCAGAGGGTCCTGCCCCGCCTCAACTCCTCGTTCGACGCGGCGCTGCTCGGAATCGATGCGGGCCTCGATATCGCGACGATTCCTGACGAGTTCTCCCTGGCCGTCCAGAGCACCGCCGGCGATGGTCTGCTGAGCGGCGTCGAGGTCGAGAGCCTGAGAGAGAACCTCACGACCATCGCTCCCAATGCATCGGTGGTCGAGATGCTGATGGCACCTCTGGCAGGGCTCAGCCACGAAGGAGTCAACCTGACGGGGCTGCTCACCGCGGAGGTCAATGGCTTCGTCGTCGATGATGTGGCTGATTGGTACGCGACTCCCGCGGGACTGTCCGTACAGAAGCGCGAGACCAGCCAATGGTTCCAATGGATTCCTCCCGATGAGATGGCCAATGCGATCACGGGAATGGTATCGGTCGGTGACGGCGCAGTGCTCTCACTTCATTCGAGTGGGGTGCGTTTCTCGGCCCTCAGCGAGGACATACCGTCGCGGGACATCGACCTGCCCGCCTTCGACGGAGAGATGGTAGCCCTGGCGGTCACCAGTTCGTCGGGGGTGCCATACGGAATCGCGTTGCAGGTGTCAGATGACTCGGCAGCACTGTTGCATGGCCCGGGATTCGCCGAGGAGGGTAACATCTCGTGGAATGGGACAAGTCTGGATGTCTCCTCGCTCCCGCAGTTCGAGAGCGGCGAGTTGGCGGTGGAAGGTGACCAGCTGCTGATCCGCCTGCAGGCCTCACTGTCTAGCCACACCTGCGCCATTCCCCTGTCCGTTCTCTCCGAGCAGTCAGCGAGCTGCGCGTGGCAGCAGGATCCTCCGGCGATGCGCCATCTCGTGGAGGTCGGCGGCGGCGCTTGGGACCAGAGCGGACAGGACCTTGTTCGCACCCTGTCTCGCCTGTCCGGTCTCGGTGCTTCAGCACACGACCTCGGCCTGCCGGAAGGCGACATCCTGTCCGTGGGAGGCGACGGAGTCTGGGTCGATGGCCCCGGCCTCTACATCTTCAACGGGACCAACTTCGTGAACGCCACGCTCCAGCCTCCTGCGGCCGCAGATGGAAATGCTGTCTGGTCGGACGACTCCCGCACGCTCGCGAGCGGTCCCGACGGCGCCTTCATCGTCGATGAGAACGGCACCAGTGGCAGGCTCCCATACCAGCATTCAGTGGACGGCGTGAGCAAGATCCCGCTGGTCGCTCTGGCGATCACCGGCGGCGGCACCGGGCTGCCTGAACCAGCTACCGGGGAAGTGATGTTGACAGCATGGTCGGCAACGGGAATCGCCCTCTCGCCTCCAGCCAACCTGTCCCTGCTCGGGCTGCTGCCCGCTGCCCGGGGCTACGACGAGCCATTGCAACTCAACTACTCCAGCGCCGTTCCTCCGCTGCCCGCGCCTCCGGGACAACCGGGTCTGGATGACATCTCGGTAGCCATCGTCAACGTCTCGGACGCCGAGGCTCTGTTGTTGATGGACGAGCCGGTCCGCAGCAGCGTGATGATCGCCGGGCCGTCGCTCGCCCTTCCAGGGGCATACGATTCGGCAGTCGAGAACCTCACCGCTTGGACTGACGAGATGACCACCGCGGCATCGATGGGATTCCAGGTCATCCCGATGAAGAGTGATGTGCGCACGGCGACCCAGAGTGCCGGAGCGAGTTTCTCCACCCTGTTCCTCATCTTCGGTTCGTTCGTCATATTCGCTGGCATCCTGCTGGTGATGAACCTGTTCGTGATGCTCGCCGATGAGCGCAAGAGCGAGATGGGCATGACCCGCGCACTTGGAATGCAGCGGGGCGACTTGCGTACGATGTTCGTGCTCGAGGGCTCGGTCATCGGATTGGTGTCCAGCGCCATCGGGGCAGTGCTCGGAATCGGCGTGGCGCGTGTGCTGATGGCCGGCCTCGACAAGGTGCTGTCCGACACCTTCGGCGGCTCGATCATGTTCGCATGGGAGTGGCACAGCCTGCTGACCGGCTTCGCCACCGGTTTCCTCGTCACCTGGGCCACTCTGCTCGCCACTTCGTTCTACATCTCCAGGATGAACGTGGTCGCCGCCATGCGCGACATCCCCACCCGCCTCAAGGAGACCCTGCCGTGGTGGACCATCCTCGTCAGCCTGTTCCTGTTCGGTGCTGCGGTCATCTGCGCCGTTCTCGCCTTCATGTTCGGTGACCCCGTAGACGGCTCCCGCTACGCTTGGTGGCTGACCGCCGGTTTCCTCTTCTTGCTCGGACTCGTATCGCCCCTTTTCATGGTCCTGAACCTAGCGCTTCCCGAATCGGTATCTTTCGGTTCGGTTCGGATGAGTCGCAAGGTCATCGTACCCAGGCTGGTGATGACCACTCTTGGTCTGGGGATGTTCGGTTGGGGCGTCTGGACCGACCCATGGCGGGCCGACATGGAGCCGGGTGGTACCTCATTCATCGTTCTCGGCCTGTTCCTCGTGGGAGCGGGAGTGCTGCTGCTCACCAGCCTCGCCCCGATGATCGCCCGCGCCCTCGCCCGCGCCGGCTCGTCGCTCTCGAGCCGTATGGCCGCGGTTCTGCCCACCGCGCTCGCCTACCCTCTGGCCACTCCTTTCCGCACCGCGATGACGATGGGCATGTTCAGCCTCGTCGTCTTCGCCGTCGTCGTCCTGTCAGGCTATTCTGCGATGTTCGGCAACTACATCGGCGATCTAGGGGAGAATGCCAGGGGCGAATGGGAGATCGTCGCGTTCGGTGACGTCGACCTGGGAGACGACACCTCGCAGTGGGATCTGGGCGATGTCGACCCGGACACCTTCGATGCGATCGCAGTCATCGAGACCGCCGTCATCCTGACGCACAAACTCTCCGAACACGACCTGGAGAACCATTCACAATACACCTCCTTGAGAGGATTCGACGCCAATTTCACCGCGCATGGGGGTCTACCGCTGGATTCCTGGTCCCCCGCACTCGGTTCGACGCCTGAAGAGGTGTGGCTGAGGGTGCTCGAGAACGAATCTCTCGTGGTGATCGACTATCAGCTGGCGGTCGAGGAATGGCAGGGTGAACGGGGAATCATGTTCGAAGGAATGGACTACAACATCGGCGATGCGATCGTCGTCAAGGACCCCTTCAATCCCTATGTCAACCATACCCTGTATGTCGCTGCGGTCTTGGAGGAGGAGAGTGGCTGGTTCGCACCGGGCATCAGCGTGAACAAGAATTTCTCACGCGACTATTTCGATTCCGAGCCCTCTGCGATCTGGTTCTCGCTGCCCGATGGCACCTCGATCGAAGATGAGGAGAGCATCGCCAAGGAGTTGCAGTACGCGCTCGTCGAGGAAGGGTATTTCGTCATCTCGATAGAAGTTATTTTCCAGAGTTTCC
>JAKUTA010000054.1 GCA_022447885.1 Candidatus Poseidoniales archaeon
CTTCTGACGCACCGGTTTGCGCTGCTTGAGCTTCCAGTCCTTCGCCACGCGCTCGTCGCGGCGCGCCACTCCCTTCAACCCTCGCCGGTTTGAAGGGTTCAAAAGGAATCAGCGAATGATACTCAGATATGTGCGACTTGTTCGGTATGAGCTGCAACGAGAGTGACAGGGCAACGCGTAGCCTGCCTCGTTTCGCTGACTCGTCTGCTGGTAATCCGCATGGCTGGGGAATAGGCTGGTTCGAGGGCAACAGCGCCGAGGTCAATCGCGCACCTGAACGAGCAGACTTCAGTACGTTCTACGAGGAGAGCACAGCCATGGCTCGCAGCCACACGATCGTGGCTCATCTCCGCTATTCGACTGTGGGTAAGCCTTGCGAATGCAACTGCCATCCATTCAAATGGAATCATCGCGGACGAGACTGGCTGTTGGCTCACAATGGACATGTCGGAGGTACGTCTCCGCATCCTCTCGCCGAGGGAGACACCGATTCCGAGCGCATCTTCATCCAGATCATGAAAAAGGTAGGGGAATATCAGGAAGGAGGCAGGATCAGAGGTCAGATTCCAGCTTTGAAGAAGGCTATTCGACACATATTCGACACCTATGATACTGACATCAACCTGAATCTGCTCATCAGCGACGGCCATCATCTCTACGTCTTCCACCATTATCCCGGTAAACCGATTTACATGCTGGAGCGCTCGAAGCAGTACGGCGGCGCAGTGCTCGTCTCAACGGTTCCGCTGAGCGATGAGGGCTGGGTGCCGCTGGCCCCGGACCGGCTGCTGGTCATCAATCATGGTGAGATCCAACTCTACACCGACCCGCTCATCTGATCGGCACTCCAGGTACGATCGATGTCCATTCTGGAGGCGGGCACCGGCGCGTGAAGGCTTCAATACATGCTGGGGGTTCGGTAGTCCATGCTCCGCCGCATCGCATGTGCGCTCATCTTGCTGTTGTTCGTTCTTCCAGCAGCCGCTGATTCATCTGTAGGTCAAGAGGATGAGGGTCAGCAAGCGAATTTTGGTTTCGACCTGACGGGCGGTCCTCAGAATTACACCCAGGTCGCTTACCAGAATCTGTTCACGGCAGGCGGATTGGCGGCGGATGACACCGTTCGACTCGTAGCACACTCCCCGCAATCGATGCTGGTCGAAGGGGTGTACAACCCGGGTCTGTTCCTCGGCTCGAATTATTCCCAATCCGATGGCCTGAGCGGCTATCTGATGTATCTGGATGCTGATTGGACCAGCGATGAACCCGCAGTCTCGATCGACTGGCTCGATTGGTCGTCTGACAGCCACATCCGAGGTGTTCTGCGCAACGACCACCTCGTCATCGGTACTCACTGTTATGGAGATGAACCCGTTTTCTGCAATGCTACTGAGAACAGCAGGCCAGGCCAGCAGGGAATGTACGAGGACAGTTGGGCGCTCACGATTCGAAATCTCAGCGACGGTTCTGACGACACCACCTGGATTTACCACAACACCGACCCGGGGAATTTCCAAATTCGAAGTGTCATCCCGCTGCGTCAGGATATCGTCCTGGTCAGCGGAGTTTTCGTGGGGAAGCTGGAGGTCACTGGACACACGGTCCTGAATCAGCAGGGTAACTCCGGGTGGCATGGCTTCTATGCCATCTATCATATCGATCAGCATGAATGGCTGGTGGCGGCAGCGGAAGGTTTCGTTGTTCAGGCCGCTGCGATGGCACCATCCGGCCCCGCCGAGACCGCGAACATGGTGTATGTATCGACTCCGCCCACATCCGGTTCAGGCGGATTGGTTCCGTCGGCAGCAATAGGGGTGATCGACGACAACCTGGTTTTCCACCCGATGCACAATCTGTCAGGCTCGATCGGGCAGCATTTCAACATCATCACCACCCCGCACAGCCTGTTGATCTCAGGTGAGCACTCCGGCATCACGATCGACGACACGGCCATCGAACCGGTAGGTGGTGTCGATGGTTTCCTGCTGTCCCTCTCGCCACAGACGTTCAGCACGTCCTGGTATCTCTCCATCGGTTCAGGAGAGGATGACGTCATGCGCGGGGCATGCTGGTTGGATACGGGTCACGCGCTGTTCAGCGGCTCCTTCGCGGACACGACCTTGTTTCCCCGGGAGAACCGAACCCCCATTCTCGTGACCCCGTTAGAGGTTCCAGATGGTGATGCGGTCGGAGATATCGTGGTGATCATCAACCGATACGGAGAATATGTCAACATCCTCCCGACCCAGTTCTCGGAAACCCACTGTCATGGTTTCGCGGGAGGCGGTTTCCTCGGCATCTTCGAGGATGATTTCAATTTCCAAGGTCACGAATACTCCAGCCTCGGGATGTCTGATTTCTCTGTGACTCACCTCGTGCACGACGAGGATCTTGATGGGTATGGTCCTGCAGCTGATTCATTCCCTGATGATCCGACACAATGGTCCGATGCGGACGGGGATGGCTACGGTGACAATTCGACCGAAGGGGCGACCACCCCGGATGCGTGTGTCGATGAATCCGGGACCTCGACCGAAGACAGGTATGGTTGCCCTGACCGGGATAGAGATGGTTGGTCGGACGAGGCGGACATCTTCCCGGCAGACCCGTCTCAATGGTCGGATGCGGATTTCGATGGCTACGGTGACAATCCAGACGGGAACACCCCGGATGCCTGCCCTGAGCAGAGTGGCACATCTCAGTTGGCAGGGGTGTTCGGGTGTGTCGACAGTGATGGAGACAAAATGGCTGACGAAAGTGATCCATTCCCCGTCGATGGAACGCAGTGGCGCGACGAGGACGGGGACAACTTCGGAGACAACCCGTTTGGTTTCAACCCTGACTTCTGTCAGATTGATTATGGCACGAGTTACCTCGATGTGAACGGTTGTCCTGACCAGGATGGCGATGGTTACAGCGACTCGGGTGACGACTTCCCCGCCGACCCCTCGGAATTCCGCGACACCGACAACGATGGAGTTGGAGACAACAGAGATGTCTTTCCCTTCAATCCAGACCAGCAGACAGACCGTGACGGTGACCAGTTCGGCGACAACCCCAACGGATTCCAAGGCGATGCCTTCCCTGATGATCCCACCCAATGGTCGGATGTCGATGGTGACCTCTGTGGTGACAACAAGACCGGGAACTCCGGTGACATGTTCCCCTTGGATATCACTCAGTGCGCGGATGCTGATGGTGACGGTCACGGAGACAACAAGATGGGCAACAGTGCCGACCATTTCCCCGATGATGCCAGATATTGGGCGGATGCTGATGGTGACGGCATCCCAGATGAGCTGGACGATGATCGCGACAACGACGGCTTGATCGACTCTGAGGATGCCTTCCCCGACAATCCGTTGTGGGGTTACGACACCGATGGTGATACCATCGCCGATCTGGTGGACACGGATGATGACGGTGATGGATTCACGGACAGCGTTGAACTGGAAGCCGGCACCAACCCGCTGGATGCCGACAGCCACCCGATCGAAGGCATCACGGTGTTCGGCATCGAACTGGGAGTATGGGACATCGTCGGCATCATCGGTGGCGTCCCTCTCGCCATCTGGCTGGGTTTCGGTCTGCTCACTCGCACCACCCGGGCGAAAGGATTCCAGGATAAGATGGAGCAGGCGGGGACTCGAGAAGAACTGGAGGAGATAGCGAAGAGTTACGAGCACGCCTTGATGCTGCGCCTGCTGGGAACGCATCAGGGCATCCGCCTCGAACGCATCCGCGCTGAGTGCGACGACGTCATCGAGCGGTACGAGGGAGACTTCTTCGATTCCTGAGGGCAGCAACGTTCTGAAGGCGACGACCCTCGGCCGCCGCGATGACCGCCGTCTGGTGCGTGTTCCGCAACTACGCCGCCCACGCGGTTGAGATCGGTGGTGACATCACTCCGAGACCGCTGTTCTTCCTCAAGTCTCCGAGTTCCGTAGTGCAGGCTGACGCCGACGGGCTGACCGAGTTCAGCCTGCCCGACCATGAGGACCTGATTCACCACGAGGTGGAGATGGTGGTGCGTCTCGGTGAGGACCTGAGTCCGGCCGAGGTGTGCATCGGAATCGACGTGACCGACCGCACCCGACAGACCGAGGCGAAGGGCAAGGGATGGCCGTGGACCGAGGGCAAGTCGTTCCGCGACTCCGCAGTGCTCGGCACCTGGGCTGAATGGGAGGCGGGCGACCACGAGATGCAACTGTCGGTGAATGGAGAGGTGCGCCAGCGTGGCAGCAGTTCACAGATGCTGCATGACATCGACTCGCTGCTGGCCACGCTCACCGACTGGTACGCCCTCTCGCCGGGTGACCTGGTGTTCACCGGGACTCCGGAGGGTGTCGGCGCGCTGGTCGCTGGAGACGTGGTCGAGGCGACCTTGCACGCTGCTGACGGTCGGCTTGTCAGCTGGCTGGAATCGGTCGTGCGCTGATCAGATGCCGGCGATGTCCCGCTCGACGAACTCCCTGTGCGGGTCGAGCGGATTGCCGCCCGTTGGAGACTGGCCGCAGATCAGGTCGATGAGGAGCCGACTGCACGCAGGACTGCCCATCACTCCATGACCGCTGTATCCACAGTTGAGCCACAAGCCTTCGATGTCCGTCGGACCGATCAGGGGTCGGTGGTCGGGTGTCATCGTGTACTGGCCGGCGACGATGTCCCATTCGAGATTGCCATCGGTCCACGCACGTTCCCAGAACGGTGTCACGCGGCAGATGCTCACCGGGCTGTCAGGGTCGATCAACCTCCTGTGCAGCCCGTGGTCGACCGGTACCGGGTCAGCCGCCGGGCTTGCCGGCTCATCGGCATCGGTGTGCAGCAGGAACGCGCCATCCAAGGCCGGCCTCCAGTGGGCGCCGGTCTCCTCGTCGATCACCATCGGCGAGTCCTGGGGGACGAACGGCGCGTTCGCGAAGATCAACTTCTGCCGCCTGACCGTGTAGAGCGGCAGTTCGAGCCCGGCGGTGGCTGCCACGGCTCCCGAGAACGGCCCCGCGGCGATGACCACCTGCTCGCAGGCGACCTCGCCCTTGTTCGTGCGCACGCCGCGCACGCAGCCAGAATCGACTATCACCTCGCTCACCTCACATCCGGCGACGAAGGGTGTTCGGGAGACTGAGAGCATCCCCAGCGCCAGCGCGCGCGGGTCGAGGAAGCCGTCTCCTTGACGGAAGCGCGCTTGGCGTACCCGCTCGCTGATCCACGGGAACCGCGACCGGGCCTCGTCGCCAGTGAGCAACTCGACGTCCGTGAGTCCCCAGCCATGCTGCATCTCCACCAGCCCCTGCTGCCTCGGGACGCCCGCCTCGTCCATCGTGCACCAGAGGTAGCCCTGTTGCCTGATCCCGATGTCATGGCCGTGAGCGCTCTTGAACCCGAGGAACAGTTCGACTGATTCCGAGACCAGTTCCATCTCCTCGCGATTGTCGAACTGCAGCCGAAATCCGCCGGTGGCACGCGGCGTCGTCAACGTCGCAGGAAGGGGACGTCGCTCAAGCAGGATGCAATCCAGTCCGGCGCGCGCGGCGTGGAATGCCGTCGCTGCGCCGACCACGCCAGCGCCGATTATCACCAGATCAGCCGAGCGCGGCGGCTCAGCCAGTTCGCGTAAGTCCACACTCGCCCCTCGTAGGTTCAGGGCGGGACCGATTCGTGAAGGTTGAGGGTCTGGCGCGCCTTGTCCACGTCATCGACGCTGAACACGAGTTCCGCGTCACCGCGATCATTGAACTTGGTCAGGATGTAGATCGAGTTGATGTTCACGCCCGCATCGGCGAGCCTGCGCGAGAACTTGGCCAGCGAGCCCGCCTCGTCGGGCATCACCATGCTCAGCAGCGGGGAGGCGATGTACTCTATTCCGAGTTCGTCGAGCACCGCCTTCGTCTGCGGCACATGCTCTGTCACCAAGGCCACGTTGGGAGCCACCCGGCCGATCGCGCAGATCGTCAGGATGTTGATGTTCGCCGCCGCCAGAGCCTCGCTCACCCTCGCCAACTGTCCCGGTTCATCGGGGAGTTCCATGCTGAATTCCATCATCTTCGCTCACCAGACTGCGAAACATCCGGCGGAGCCCCCGATATTTAACCCCAGACGTGAGAATCAGCGCCCATCGCGGCCTTGAAATAAGGGCAGCCGGTCGGCGGGCCGCATGGCTCGGTGGCACGGTATCTCGCGACGCAAGTCCAGCGGAGGTCGGCTGAAGCGTCCGAGTCGCTATCGCGGCAAGCGTCGCACCGAGATCGCCTCCGAGAAACAGCACTCGCTGATCGGGAAACCTAACCGCAAGGTGTACCGCAAGCGCTCGGGGCTGCAGACGGTGCGCATCCTCGCGGACGAGGTCATCAATGTCAACGACCCGAGCACGGGCGAGACCAAGCGAGCGACGCTGGAGAGCGTGCTCGAGAATCCCGCCGATGCCAACTACGTTCGCCGCAACATCATGACCAAGGGAGCCGTGGTACAGACCGACCTCGGCAGCGTGCGCATCACCAGCAGGCCGGGCAGAGCCGGCGTGCTCAACGGTGTCCTGCTCGACGAGTGATTCCTGTAAGGTGCAAGCCCTGATAGGGACCCACCACTCCGTCACGCTCCGAGGGCTGCCGATGACCGAGCACAATCCTGACCGCATGGTGCTCTGGCCTGGCTACTTCAACGCCAAGGTGTCGCGCCGCTCCGGCCGGCGCGTTCCCAAGGAAGCGGCGGTGGTGAACCCGACCCTCGATGGGCTGGCGTGGGCGGCGAGGCAGGCGGGGCTCTCCAAACTGAAGCGGGAGGCGGACATCTCCCATCCCAAGCGCCCGGGAGCGAAGGAGGGAAGGCTGTGGATCTCCAGTCGCGACGCGGCCGCATCCATGAGTCTCGAGTCGAAGGAGCAGATCATGCAGAGCATCGGGCGCAAGTGGCGCGCGAGCCAGAGGGAGCAGAAGGATGCCGAGAAGGCGGCGAAGTCCGCCGGACCGAAGGCGGGTGACAAGCGCGCCCGTGCGCAGCGCAAGCGGGTGAAGGCGAAGGGCTCGAAGGGCAAGAAGAAGCGCCAGAAGTGGAAGATCTGAAGGCTGTCGTGCCAGCTGTTCAGAGTATCGGGACCAGCGCGGATCTCTCACATCTGAAAGTTAATACAGACGGCTATACAGGTTTGAACATGGCAGTGGGAAAAGCAGCAGCAGCGGCGGTCGCCGTGGTACTATCGCTCATCGTGACCGCGTTCTCAGGAATCGGTCCGGCCGCATCAGTCGTCGACTCCGATCGTGACGGCATCTACAACTGGTCGGACAACTGCCCCGACGTGGCGAATCCCGAACAGCTGGATTTCGATGGGGACACGCTCGGCGATCCATGCGATTACGACGTCGACGCCGATGGCATCCTGAATCACGAGGACGATTGTCCGTCGACCCTCGCCGGGGAGATGTTCGATCACAGAGGCTGCTCCGCCACTCAGCGCGACAGCGACGCCGACGGTCTCTCCGATGCCGTCGACGCCTGCCTGACGACACCGAAACAGGAGCCGATCGACGGACTCG
>JAKUTA010000055.1 GCA_022447885.1 Candidatus Poseidoniales archaeon
CGACGCTGCCGAGGCATGGGCAGACGTGATCAGCGAGGGACTGGGGCTCGACGGAGGTCCTGGACTCGGTGACTGGCATGCACTCAGCGACTCCGAACGAGCGCAGTCGAAGGTGATGCTGGGGATCGGCGGAGGTCACTACGCCCCAAGGCACACCGACGTGCTGCGCAGGACGAACTGCTGGGCCGGCCACCAGATCGCATCGTATGCACTCGAGATGCAGCGGCCCGAAGACGAGTCGTGGGACCCCCAGACCGGCGACCTCCCGGAGGGACAGTGGGAGCATGCCATCCGCGTGTGTGCCGAGAGCACTCGCCAGTCCTTCCCTGGAGGCGAGGTGATCGCGCACCTCGACCGCAAGTCGTTCAAGGGCTGGCAACGCCGCTCCGTCATGCGCCTGTGCGAGGAACTGAACATCCCCGTGGGACGCACAGCAGCCTTCGAGTGAGGGTCAGCGCAGGCTGGCGGGCGCTCAGCAATCGTCAAGGCACTGCCGCGTCCGTTAGTGACGGGGTTCACCGCATGGGTCTGTTCGGGCGCATGATCGTCGGCATGCTGCCCATCGTGCCGCGCTTCTTCGTCGGCTGGATCGCCAAGCGCTACATCGCCGGAAAGGATCTCGATTCCGCGGTGGAGTTGATGCTGCGCATGCAGGAACAGGAAGGGGCGTGTTTCACCGTCGACGTGCTCGGAGAAGAGATCACCGACATCGCTGAAGCGCAGGGATTCATCGAGGAGTATGAACGGGTGCTGGACCGGATCACCGAACATCGGCTGGACGCCCACCTGTCAGTGAAACCAACGGCATTCGGAGTGCTGCTAGATGAGCGTCAGGCGAGCGTGAACCTGGAGCGGCTGTTGCGAAAGGCCGCCGAACAGGACATCTTCATCCGTCTGGACATGGAGGACCGCCGGGTCACCCAGGCGACCATCGACATCTGCCTGCGCATGCACGAACTCGGACTCACGAATGTCGGTGTCGTTCTACAGGCGAGGCTGTTGCGCACACCCGCTGACATCACCGCCATCACCGAGAAACTCGGGCCTGCGGCCGATTTCCGCATCTGCAAGGGGATCTACCTCGAACCAGCCGAGGTGGCGCACACCGGGTACCGGGAGGTGGTGGACGCGATGAACGACTGCATCGAAGCGATGCTCGACTCGGGCGCCTATGTGGGAATCGCCACTCACGACCATCCGGTGATCAAACACTCCTTGGAATCACTCACCGCCCGCGGCATGGGCCCGGGCATCCCCGATCCGCGCAAGGGCGCCGCGCCTGAGCGGTCGGGAAAAGGTCCCGGATACGAGTTCCAGATGCTTCTGGGGGTCCGCGGCAATGTTCGCAGGAGACTGAAATCCCGAGGACACAAATCGCGGGTTTACCTCCCCTACGGTGACCGTTGGTACGAGTATTCCATCCGCAGGTTACGCGAGAACCCCGATGTCGCCGCCCACATCGCGCGTGCATTCCTGATGCCGTGGACGAACCGCCGATGATCACCACCTCGCAGCGGCCTGTGTCGGCAGGTGCACCAGTGCAGATGCCTTGGGGTGGTGGCCGGAACGCTTTTGTCGCAGACAGGCGAGGTCGGTTGGAGGCGGAGAACATGTCTGGAGAAGTCGTAGGGCGGGTGTTCGCCTACTTCAAGAACGTCAATGTGGCCGCCATCGAACTGTCGGCTTCGTTGTCCGTCGGGGACCGCATCCGTATCACCGGGGCGACGACCGACATCGAGATGACCGTCGATTCGATGCAGATCGATCGAGTCACCATCGAGTCAGCCACAGCTGGACAGAGTGTCGGTCTGGCCGTACCGGAAAGGGTGCGGCCCAACGACCAGGTCATCATGGCCTGAAGTGGACGAGGCGAGTTCGCACCCATCGTTTCAGGGCTCGCGCAGGTTGCTCTCGAACACGCCGCGCATCCGCTCTTCTCGTCCAGGGTATTCCTGTCCGCGCCAGCGACCACGAGCCACTTGTTCCCGTTCTGCCACCTCGGATCGGGTCAGCGGTTTGTGCAGGAAGACGCGGCGGACGCGCCCCGCTGGCAGTTTGCCTGTCAGTTTCCTTCCTTGGCCGGAGTGCAGCGCCCGAATCTTCCAACGCTCTCCCTCATGGCTGAAGAACGACCCGCAGGTGAACACCTCGTCAGGCTCGCACACGATCGAATCGGACCAGGATCTGCCGCCCTCAGTGAATGTGAGCTTCACGCGCACCTTGTCCGCGCGCACCGCCCACACCATGTCGATCTCGCTCGGGTCGCCGGTGGTGAGCGACAGCCCACCCTTAGCCTCAAGGCGAGTCACCTCCCAACTGGCTTCTCCATGGTCGAAACAGTCTCCGACCTCGAACATCTCATCCTCGTCGACCTCGATCTTCGTCCTCAGGCTGTGCGCACCTTCTGACAGGGTGAAGCGGACTGCGATCGAGCGGGGCGGGCGCAACTCGAGGGTGTGCACGTTCCCGCACGCGTGGCAGCGGACCAGCAGGTCCACACCTTGTCCACGTTCGACCGAGCGCAGCACGTCATGCTCCTCCTCTTGCTCACAGTCCGAGCAGAGCGTGATCTTCGCGACATCCTCATCGTCACCGGAGTCATCCGCATCGGTCATGCATCGAGCCGGTGGAGCGCCCCATTTCAAGTCAATGCCTGCAGCCGTCCAATGGCCGAGCCTCATTGGCGCTCAGCGAAGATATCCGCCGGGTGCAGCGAAGGTACTGCTGACCGGCTGGAATCGGGTTCGGAAGGAACTCCTGCGGCGGTGAGCAGACTGTCGATGCGCAGACGCCCGTATCCATAGTGGTCGTCGTGACCAGAGACTCCCTCGGAGGTCTCTTCGATCCAATCCTTGACGCTGTTGATCGCCGTCTGTCCTCCACTGCTTCCTTCGCGCTGCAGGTCGGGCCGAGCCTCCAGCAGCAGTGCCAATGCTCCCGACATCCATGCCGTCGACGCGCTCGTACCCGACGCGTGACCCCATGCGAGACCGTCCGCCTTGTTGGCGATGAGCACCGGGACATCCTTGCCCGGTGCCACCAACTCCGGCTTCTTGTTCGGGTCGGAGCGGGGGAGGAGCGGCGGCCAGATCTGTCCGTTGTTGTCACCTTCGCTGGAACCCGTCCAGATGACAGCGTGGCGGTCGATTCCCCCGACGCAGATCACGTCCTCGATGGAGCCGGGACTCTCGACATCGCCGTCATCATCCTCGCCATCGTTGCCCGCAGCCGCGGTCACGAACACGCCCGCGTCGAGCGCGTCCCGCACCGACTGCTCCAACGCATCGGTGCTCAGGAGGATGAGGTCGAATCCGGGCGCGCCCCCGAGGCTCAGGGAGATGATGTCCGCTTCCTCGGTGACGCACCAATCGACCGCCGCCCCGAGCGTCTCGTCATCACCTTGGCCCTCGGTGCCCATCGCCTTGGCCACCAGCAGTTCTGCACCCGGGGCGACTCCTCGCAGTCCGCCGGCAGCTACGATCACACCGACCATCGCCGTCCCATGTCCCTGGTCGTCGTATGGATTCGGTCGGTCGTTCACGAAGTCCTTCCAAGCCACCAGATTCATCAGCGCAAGGTCGGAATGCCCAGTATCCACACCGGTGTCGACCACGCAGATGACCACCCCGTCACCCGTCAATCCGCTGATGTTGTCCTGACCGGTGATGCTGAAGAATTCGGACTGCCATTCGATGTACTGCTCAGGTGGTCTCGTCAACTGGTCCTCATACCAGGCCGTGCGCCACATCAGCACCCCGATGAACAGGGCGACGATCAACAGCAGCGAGATCGCCGATGCGAGCGCCTGTGTTCTCCCGGGGATCCTCGAGAGCAGACCTCGGTGTGCGGGAGCCACGGGGGCGGGGGGCATCTCCGCGTCAGCCCAATCTTCGGGAGGGGTCATCAGAGCACCTCAGAGCCGTCGTGGGCGGGTAACCACCTTGAAACCGTCGTGAGCAGGGGCATCAGCGGATGGCGTTGACGATTTCCGTGAACGTATCCACGAAGTGTCTGCATTCGGCTTCGGTGTTGTAGAGATAGAGCGAACTGCGCAGTGAACCCGTGTCGAGACCCCGCGCGTTGAACCAACTGTTGACGCAATGGAACCCGCTGCGCACCAGGATGCCTCCCGCTTCGTCGAGCAGGATGGCGAGGTCATGCACGTCACACCCGTCGACCAGCACGTCTGTCACCCCACCGCGGGCCGCCGCATCCTGGGGGCCGATCACCTCGATTCCCTCGATTCCACTGATCCCGTCACCGATGATCCGGTTCAGTCGCTGCTCGTGCAGCTGCACCTCTCCCATGTCCAACCCGGACAGCAGGTCGATGGCCGCTTCGGTACCGGCGATCCCCGCATAGTTTCCGATGCCGCCCTCGAACCGTTCGGGGCCAGCACGGAACTCGAACCCGCTGAATGAGGCGTCCACCACCGTATCACCCCCGGCGGTGCGAGGTTCGAGTTCATCCAGCGCATCGTCACTGCCCCACAGGATGCCCATCCCGGACGGGCCGAGCATCTTGTGCATGCTGAACGCCAGCCAGTCGCAACCGAGCTTCTTCACGTCGACCGGCATGTGCGGCACTGATTGAGCGGCATCCACCAGCAGTCGTGCGCCGTGGTCGTGGGTGATGGCAGCGACCTCGCCGATCGGTATCTCGACACCATCGAGGTTCCCCACCTGCGGCAGGGACACCAGTCGCAGGCGCTCACCCGCGTCTGCACAGGCGTCGGCGAACGCCTCGATGTCGAAGCTGTTGTCAGGGAGAGAGGGCACCGGCCGGTGCTCGATCACGCCTCGACGCTCCAGTTGCAGCCAGGGGACAAGGTTGCTGTTGTGCTCCCTGTCGCTGGTGAGCACGATGTCGCCATCGCGCCAGTCGATGCCGCTGGCGACCTGGTTGATCGCCTCGGTGGTGTTGCGCATGAACACCACACCGCTCGGCTGTGCGCCGATGAAGCGCCCGACCTTCCTGCGTGTGCGGCTCACCATCTGGGTCACCGCGGTTCCCC
Organism: Candidatus Poseidoniales archaeon; assembly: GCA_022447885.1. Classification (GTDB taxonomy): domain Archaea; phylum Thermoplasmatota; class Poseidoniia; order Poseidoniales; family Thalassarchaeaceae; genus JAKUTA01. The sequence goes on from JAKUTA010000055.1 coordinate 5,015, forward strand.
AGCGATGCGGACTCCGCCCGGCGCACGCCGGCTGCTTCGTGTAGTAGTCGAGGATGGCGTTGATGACCGAGTCCGGCCGCAGCGTCACGCAGGCGTTGTCGAGGTAGGTCAGCGGCTCGTCAGCGCGCAGTGTCGGGAACTGCTCGCGCAACGCCTGCACGTCCATCAGCACACCTCTCCAGCAGCATCCGCGGGGTTCCTGCCTTTGTCCGCTTCGGCCTACCAAGCATCGTCATCGGGCAGATGGTCGACCACCGGGGCGCTCGTCCCGCAGTTCTCGCAACTGAGGCGCGTGGGCAGCACCGCGGCGCATTCCGGGCAGCGCTCACCCGGTCTCCCAGCACCGTGGCACTGGTCACCAGAGCAGCTGACCTCGAGTTCGCCATCCGCCAGACGGCTGATGGAGGACGCTGAACCACACGCCGGGCATTTTCCCGGTTGGCGAGCCTCCTCGACCACCTCGCCGCGCAGGTCGCGCGTGACTTCGCGGGCGCGGTCCGACTGAATGCGCTGTCCAGCATCCCCGAGCATCATCTGTGGATACCAGAGCAGGTGCATCATCGTCACCAGCGAGATCGCCCCGAACAGGTAGTAGCCGATCTTGAACAGGCCATGACCGGCCGGCATCGGCGGGCGCACCGCCAGGTAATGCGCCCCGAACCAGCTCGACAACGCGATGAGCACCCCCCAGGCGACCAGCACAGCCGTCCACGCCACGAGGGAATGGTCGCGCATCGCCGCCTTCATCCGCCGCGGGTCGGGATGAGCGTGTTTCGTCTGCACGTGCACGTCGCGTGTCTGGATGACCGCTTGGCCGAAGATGTAGCCGATGAACAGCAGCACCACGGCGCAGGCTGCGAACCAGACCATCCCCTGGAAGTCACTGTCGAAGGGAAATCGCGGCGACATCGCGTGCGCTCGCATCGTTCCGAACTGCATCGCAACCCATCCGATGAACATCCACAGTGCGAAGCCGCGCACGACCGGAAACTGTCGTTGCAGGCGGAACAGATACCACACCCACGAGGCGTAACTGAGCAGAAGCAGTGCGAACGCGGCCGTTGACACGGAGTTCAACCCATTGACGCCGACGGTCCAGATGTCGCCCCCACTCCTCTGTTCCCCGATGCCGAGGTCCCACGATCCGAGCAGGAAGGCGAACAAACCGAATCCGAGTGTTGTGAGGTGCTCCCTTCCCCAGGTCTCGCGCAGTTTCTGGTAGTGGAACAGCAGTTCGGCCTTGAGCATGTGCAGCGGCAGCAGCAGCGGTTGTTGCAGCGAGAGCCGTTGCTGCAGACGGATCTCCGACAAGCGCATCCCGGTGTGCATAGCCTCGCCTTCATGTGCGGACTCGTCCATCAGGACCCCGTCCTCCACGTCCGCGGTCTCCTCGGCCATCACCGCCGCCGACGCTGTCTCAGGCGATAAGCCCACACCCTTTCACTGAACGTTCAGTCAATGGTTGGATGGTGTGTGGAATCAGCCATCCTCATCCCATGGAGCCCACGGGTCCTGTGCATCCTCGCGATACCACCATTCTTCGCTGTCAGATGGCCATTCGAGGTACTCGTACCCATCAGGCTGAACCGTCCCTTGCATCGAAGAATCCGGCTCGTCTTCGGCCACGTCCTCCCCCCATTCCTCGGATTCGTCCTCCTCCCTCCGGTGCCGCAGGGCCAGCAGCATCCCGATGCAGAACATCAACAGCAGAGCGACGCCTCCGATGCCGAGAGCGGTCTGCGAGATGAAGAATCCACTTTCATCGGGGGCTGGCTGGACAGTGACCGTCCACGAGTAGGTGTTGTTCTCGTCCCGCTCCGCGAGCGCCTCGTCGGCATCGACTCGCACCACGAGGTCGAGGTCACCCTCCCAGTCGGGCAGCCAGGCGAATGAGATGGTGGTCGTGGTCTCTCCTTCGAGCAGCAGCACCTGCTGTCGCCCCACTTCCGAGACGGTCAGTCTGCCTTCATGTTGGATCAGGGTCTCGAGCGTGACCATGAACGGCTCACCGCTGTGGTTGCCGATGTTCACCAGGGTGATGTTCACCAGGGTGTTACGGCCGAACATCGGGGAATCGGGGAACAGGGTGAGCTCACTCGCGAGCAGATCCGGGCGCACCTCGACCACCGGCAGGCTCAGCGGCCAGTTTGGTGCCGATCCCGCGCCGCTGAGCTGGTTGCCAGCGAGGTCACCTACCTCTAGCCAGCAGTCGAGGTAATCACCAGCCAGCAAGGGCGGGAAGGAGAGGTTCACCAGATGACGGGAGACCTCGCCGGAAATCTGCAGGGTGGCAGCGCCCTGCACCTGCTCCCCCACCGTCTCCAACCCCCGTCGTATGACGCAGGAGACAGGTATCTCTCCTGCGGGAATCCCGGCTCCCACCTCCTGCAGGTCGAACTGCAGCGTGAGGGTGGTCGCGTTGGCCGGAATGAAGGCTGGCTCGGAGCCGATGATGGCCGGTGGCTGGTCATCGACCTGCAGCCGCAGCGCCAGCGGGGCG
>JAKUTA010000056.1 GCA_022447885.1 Candidatus Poseidoniales archaeon
TGCAGTGCAATTGGAGAGGCTGTTCTGCCGCCGTGTCCAGCATTCACGAGCCATCACCCTCATATACGCGCGGCAGGTCGGCGGGCTGCTTCAAGGTGGATACATGGGTAGGGGACTCTTCGCTGGATCGAAGATGAAGCAGGAACGCAAGAAGTACCGCTGGTCCGATCGCCGCTACAAGAAGAGGCAGGAGAAGAAGAAAACCAAGGGTGGAGTGCTCAAGCACGACCCTCTGCGCGGCAGCGCCCAAGCCAAGGGAATCGTCATCGAGAAGGTCGGCATCGAAGCGAAACAGCCGAACTCCGGGATTCGCAAATGCTTGAAGATCGCCCTCATTCGCTCCGGCAACACACTGACAGCGTTCGCCCCGGGTGACGGTGCCATCAACTTCATCGATGAGCACGACGAGGTGATGGTCGAGGGCATCGGTGGCCGCATGGGACGGTCGTACGGTGACATTCCGGGTGTCCGCTACAAGGTCATCCAGGTCAATGGCGTCTCTCTCGATGAGATGGTGCGCGGGCGCAAGGAGAAGCCGATCCGCTGAGGTGTGAGTCATGGCCGACGATGAACAGGAAATCGAGGAGGAGAACCTCGAAGAGGATGCCCCGGAGGTCGAGGAGGCACCGGAGCCGGAACCTGAACCGGAGATCCCCATCGCAGGCATCGGAACATTGGTGTTCGGTAAGTGGGATGCGACCGAAGTGACCTGCTCTGACCCCGGCATCGCCCCCTACGTCAATCTCAGGACCGTCGGTGTACCACACTCCGGTGGCCGACATGCCAACCAATGGTTCGGGAAGTACAAGCTCTCGATCGTGGAGCGCTTCATCAAGGGACTGAGGCGAACAGGGTCCTACCCCGGCAAGAAGATGGCGACCACCACGGCATTCGAGCAGGCACTGGACGAGATATCCCGGAAGACTGGAGACAACCCGCTGCAGGTGTTCGTCGAGGCGATCACCAACTCTGCCCCGATGGAGGAGATCACCCGCATCCGCTTCGGCGCGGTCAGCCAGCCGAAAGCTGTCGACAGTTCTCCGAGCCGGCGTATGGACACGGCTCTGCGCAATCTCGCTCTCGGTTCCACCAAGGCGACGCGAAAGAGCAAGAGGACCCTCACCCAAGGAATCGTCACCGAGGTGCTCAAGGCCTCAAAAGGCGATGTCGCCTCATTCGCGGTGGGCAAGAGAGAGGAACTCGAGCGCGTTGCCGCCGCCGCACGCTGACCACTCTTGGCGAAGCCCGGGGAATTCTCCCGGTTTGGGCAACACTCACTCGTCTCAATTCTGAATGCCCTCCTGTGCAGACGGAACGAGAGGCTGCGGGCGGCTTTATGAACCGGGCTCCGGTCGTCCGCCCAACCGAAGGTTGGGCCCATGGGACGTAAGGAGGACAACATCGCCAAGGCGACCGAGGTGATGCATCATCGTGCCAACATCCGCAACCTCGCCATCGCCGCCCATATCGACCACGGCAAGACCACACTTTCGGACAACCTCATCGCCGGCGCCGGCATGATGAGCGCCGAATTGGCCGGTCATGCCCGCGTGCTCGATTTCGATGAACAGGAGTCTGCCCGCGGCATCACCATCAACGCCGCCAGCGCCTCGATGGTGCACGAATACGAATCGACTGACTACCTCATCAACCTCATCGACACACCCGGCCACGTAGACTTCGGGGGTGACGTCACCCGTGCCATGCGCGCTGTGGATGGCTGCTTCATCCTCACCTGCGCCGTTGAGGGAACCATGCCGCAGACCGAGACAGTCGTGCGTCAAGCGCTCAAGGAGCGCGTCAAGCCGGTGCTGTTCATCAACAAGGTGGACCGGCTCATCAACGAGCTGCAGATCACCCCGGAGGACATGATGGCTCGCTTCGAGCAACAGATAATCAGGGTGAACAATCTGATCAAGGCGTTCGCTCCGGATGAGTACAAGAAATCATGGCAGGTGGATGTCACTGGAGGCACAGTCGCGTTCGGCTCAGCCGTCCACAACTGGGGGATAACAGTCCCCTACATGCAGAAGTCCGGCATCAACTTCACGATGATCTTCGACTACTGCCATTCTGACAACCAAGAGGAACTGGCGGAACGCGCACCTGTGCACGAGGTTCTGCTCGACATGGCGGTCTCCGAACTGCCGAGCCCGGCGGTGGCTCAGCCCTATCGCATTCCCAACATCTGGCAGGGGGATCTCGACTCCGAAGTGGGCAAGGCGATGATCGGGTGTGCCTCGGCAGGTCCTCTGGCGCTGATGATCACCAAGATCTGGATGGACCCGCACGCCGGCGAGGTAGCCGTGGGTCGAGTCTTCTCGGGGGCTGTCGAACAGGGTGATACGCTGTGGGCGTCGGGCGCGGGCAAACCAGAGCGCGTCCAGCAGGTGAGCATGATGGTCGGCGCCGACCGCATCCCTGTGGAGAGCGTTGTCGCCGGCAACATCGCTGCCATCACCGGCATCCGCTCCGCCGCCGCCGGTGTCACCATCACCCGCGAACAGGACAGCACTCCGTTCGAGGAGATCCGCCACTACTCGGAACCGGTGGTCACAGTAGCCATCGAGCCCAAGGCGATGAAGGACCTGCCCAAGTTCATCGACGCGCTACGCTCGCTAGCCAAGGCCGACGCCTCACTCGAAGTGAGTACCAACTCAGAGACCGGAGAGGCTCTGCTAGCCGGCATGGGTGAGCTGCACCTGGAGATCACGGTCTACCGCATCGAACACGAACAGGGGATCAAGGTCGATGTCTCCGAGCCGATCGTCGTCTATCGTGAGACAGTGACCGGCAACAACCATGGAAGGGCGTTCGAGGGCAAATCCCCCAACCGCCACAACCGGTTCTACTGCGAGGTGGAGCGACTTCCCGACGACGTCATCGAGGCTCTGCGCGATGGTGTGTTCGGGACCGGCAACGTGCGTCCGAAGGAGGCGAAGGAGATCGGTAGGAGATTCGCAGAATACGGCCTCGACAAGGACCTGATGCGCAAGACCTTCACCATCAACGGTTCCAACCTGTTCGTCAACGACACCAAGGGCATCCAATACCTGCACGAGACGAAGGAGCTGCTCATCGAGGCGTTCAACGAGGTGTGCGTGCGCGGCCCGCTGGCCGAGGAACCGTGCATGGGTGTCATGGTCAGGCTCGTCGACGCCAAACTGCACGAGGACGCCATCCACCGTGGTCCGGCGCAGACCATTCCCGCCATGCGCAATTCCATCAAGGGAGCGATGGTGCGCGCCGGCCCGGTCATACTCGAGCCGATCCAGAAACTGTACGTCAGCGTTCCCAACGAATGGCTGGGGGGGGTGACCCGGGAACTCACGCAACGACGTGGGGAGATCGAGGACATGCCCGCCGACGGGGAGACCACGACGGTCATCGGCAAGCTACCGGTCGCCGAGACGTTCGGGTTCAGCAACGACATCCGGGCCGCCAGTCAGGGACGGGCGATCTGGAACACCGAGAACTGCGGCTTCGAACAACTGCCGCGCAGTCTGCTGGAGGGAGTGGTCGGTGAGATTCGCAAGCGCAAGGGACTCAAGGCCGATGTGCCTGGCGAAACATACTACACAGACTGACTTCCACGCTGGTGGATGAACAGCGTGAGGGTAGAATGACTCAGGAGATTCTCACGAGTTGCCAGTCTGTGAGTTCTCGCAGCAGGTCACGAGCCTCCGACACCGGAATCCGGTTGAGCAGTTCATGCGCTGTGGAATGGTGGTGCATGGCCCGCGTGAGCGCGTGGTCGATGGAACCGGCGGACCTGAGTTCAGCGAGTGCCTGCTTCATGCGGGCGGCGTCCTCTTCTTTGGAATAACTGCCGTACAACTCGGAGAACACCGGCAGCAGGGTCAGGTCCTGCTGCAGCGCGTGGATGGCGATGAGCGTTCTCTTGCCCTCGAGAATATCGCTGCCCGCCGGCTTGCCGAGCGTCTCGGAGTCTCCAGTCACATCGATCAGGTCATCCATCAACTGGAAGCAGAGGCCTAGTTGCATTCCCCACTCGGCCATCGCCATGACCGTCTGGTCGTCGGCTCCTGAGATCATCGCACCGCACTCAGAACAAGCTTGGAACATGGCTGCCGTCTTGCCAGCGATCATTCCCATGTAAGCATCCTCTGACACATCATCCTGATTCTCGAAATCCATGTCCATCTGTTGTCCTTCGGATACTCGCCTGACCATGCTGCCGATGATCTGCACCAGTCTGCGGAAGTGGTCATCAGAGATCGCCTCGGATTCGCTCAGCACCTCGAATGACAGGGCGAGCATCGCGTCTCCAGCGTTGATCGCCGTGGGGTTGTCGAACTCGACGTGCACCGCGGGCCTCCCCCGGCGCAGCGCATCATTGTCCATGATGTCGTCGTGGATCAGGGTGAAGTTGTGGATGATCTCGATCGCCGCCCCGAGATCGTAGAGTCCTTGGTGTGTTTCACCGACCGCGTCCGCCACCAACCATGGAAGGATGGCGCGCAGCCGTTTACCGCCACCTTTGAACAGGTGCTCCATGGCAGAGCGCAGGCGTGCATGCATCGTCTTGGTCAGCGCTTCATCGATGGCCTGCTCGACCCTGTCGCGATGGACGACCAGCGCTTCTAGCAGAGCACCCTCTCTCGAAGCCGCGCCAGCGCTGTCCAGCAGACCGACATGATGGATGATCCCATCGTCAGCGAGGTCATCTTGATCATCCCAGCAGTAAGGGAGGAACCGGTCGGCGATCTCGATGAACCAAGGGGCGATCAAAGTGTCATTGTCCGGTGTGCCGGCGATCATGTCCGCGAGTTCATCGGCTGTGACCCAGCGAATCTCTTCGATCTCATTCGGATTGACTTCGATGTCGACATCGGCTCGTAGCACCAGCACATGGTCGATCTCATGCTCGACCCAGCGCTCGTCGGCACGCGCCTGGTAATGCAGCCGGGATATCAATTGGAAGTCATCGACTGAAACATGTTCCGACGATATCCCGAGTTCCTGCGCGAGTTTGCGTATCGCCGCCCGTTTGACGCCAACACCGTCCTCCAGTTCCTCCGGAGTGTACAGCGGATGGCTGCAGCAGGTGTTCGCCCACACCCCGGGAAAGGTGATCTTGCTCCCAGCACGTTTCTGGATCAACAGTCGCCCCTCGGAGTCGAACAGGAGCACGCTGAAAGCTCGATGGAGCCGCCCTTCTCCGAGATGGCAGAGTACCTTGCTTCCGGGACCTAGTGGGTTGTCGTCATCGTCGATGAGTATGCACTCTTCATCCATCATACCCGTCTGTGAACTGTCGTAGGCGTCGCCGAGGATGGAACCCGTGTCCTCTTCCATCCCTCTCACGGGTCTCTCGAGGTTGCATTGGCATTTAATCGAGCGGTCGGCTCGCTGCGGGCACGATTCGTGTGCCCGATGGTTCCCCACCCAACGCTGCCTCGACCACCCTGTTCGGGTGTTCCCCGCTCACGAACCAGACATCCTCGACCACCTCGGCGATCCTCCCGGCACGGGCTGCCTTCAGGGCGATGCCTCCAGTGACATCGATGGCCTTGTCATGGTGACCATGCAGGGGCATGTCAGGTGACCAGAGAGGGACCAGTTCCGAGTCGGTGTCATCTGGAGGGGCTGAGAGCAGACCCTGTGCTCCACCGAGACAGAACACCACCGCGCTGACACCTTCGAGTTCCATCGCCAGACGGAGTACAATGTCGTCTCCTGAGAGGATGCCGAAGTCGTTGTCCAGGCAGTGGACCACGTCACCGAAGAACACCGGTATCGTGTCGATCTCTCCGTGGAGGAAATCTTGGAATTCGCCTGTGAATTCGGGGCCGGTACCATTGGCCCAGTCACGCGGTGGATGGACAGAGGTGACGAGTCCCACCTGCCCCAGGGATTCGACGACCCGTGTATTCAGGGTGAGCATGTCTCGATGTACAGAGACGCATGCCTCATCCTGACTGATGATGCCTTCACCATCGGTTGATTCTGGAGCCCATCCATGGATCCTGCCTTCATGCAGCCGCCAGCGCTTCGCCTTGATGTGACCGAAACTCCCGGCTCCATGGACGACTATAGGCGACCTACCTGCCGCTTGGATGATCGCTATCGCACCAGCCAGCGCATCGATGACCTGTTGACGTGCTGTCATCAACTTGTCCTTCACGGTGATCAGGCCGCCCCCGAACTTGAGCACGACCCAATCGGGCGGGGTGGTGGAGTTCGGCATGAGGTGAGAACCGGAGCCGTCCCGCTATTGAGATTTGGTCGACGGTTCCGCCGTATTCATTTGCCTCGGTCGTCTGGCCAGCCACATGAGCGCAGCCACGACGGATGAGTTCGTGCGGCATCTGCAGGCTGAACTGGAGGATGTGGAACAGATCCAGGACAAGCGCCTGCGTGAGCAGCGCATGTGGCGGTTGGAGGCGGCGTTGCAGGAAGCGTTGGAGTTCCAGGCGCACGTACTCGCCCGCGAAGCGGAGGAGATCGAACCGTTCGAGGAGGTCCCGAGCGTCCGTCTGTTAGCTTCGCGTGACGCCGGTGATGACGAGGCTGAAGAAGTGCTGGACGCAGACTCATCGGTCTGCAGACACTGTGACGAGGACCTGGACCCAGAAGTTCCGTTCTGCCCCGCGTGCGGTCGCTACCAGTGAATCTCATTCCTCTTCGGAGGAGGTGACGACTTCGGACAGCGGCTCATCGTCTTCCCACGAATCGACAAGAAGTTCGTATTCTCGGTTGTCAGCAGGAAGCAGCTGGCAGTATTCGGGAGGGGTCTCCTCGGTGAGGTAGACGGTCGTGCCCGCGCGGAAGATGGTGTTTCCATCCGCTTGCATCTGAATCGTGTCGACCTCGATGATCAATGGGTGTGCATGGTGGACGCGGCCGGCGTTGCACGCATCAGTCACAGTCTTCGAGAGATGGACCCACCGTCGTCCTCCCGGCTTGATCCCAGTCTCGAGCAGAACTTCCAGTTCCTCTTCTGGACAGGGATAGAACAACAGGTCAGGAATAAGGTCTGTAGGGAGATCCAGTTCGATCTCCACAGTGTGCGCATAAGTCGCTCGGACCATGCCACCGCGAACCTCGTAACGACCCTTTTCATCGATCTCCGTGATCGCCTCGATGTGCCTGTCACGCAGCCAGTGAAGTCGTCTGTCCCGCTTCGACAACGCGTTCGAGAGGTCGCGGATGCTCACCCAGCCGTTGAGGTCCATCTCAAGGTCGAACTTCTCGGGGAAATGACGGAGGATGCCCGCCATCCTACGGGCGATGCTGTCACGTTCTCGGCCGTTCATGACGAACTTCCCTTCGTCGTTGCAGGCGGGGCACACTTCACCCTCGACGTGGCCGTGAAGTCGGCAGTGTCGAATCATGACGGAGCCGGCGACCCGTGACCTCCTGATAACCCCCACGGTATGGCTTGATGGCGGGAGACAGCAGGGGTCGTGAATGTTTATGGCGACCTCACCGGTCGAGGGAGCATGGCGGCTGTCATCGTAGGCTACGCCCGCTCTCCGTTCACCCCCG
>JAKUTA010000057.1 GCA_022447885.1 Candidatus Poseidoniales archaeon
CCAGATGCTGGGGTTGGAGCACGCGCAGATATCCACCCAGTGATCATCCACGAGCATCCTCACCCGATGCTCGCCCGCGGTATGCCTGGGACTGGGATTTCGCTTGCTCGCCCCTGCGCCGCATGCCACCCTTGAAGAGGGGGCCGAGCAAGCCGGGACGCTGAGAGAGCATGGCGGAATTTCCGGCTGGCCGCGTACGCGAGGTGCGCAGGGGCGGAGCCGGAGTGCTCGAACTGCTGCTCCTGGACCTCTCACGGGAGCGGGCGGATGGATACATCAGGGTCGAGAGACAGGGAGAGGTCGCCCGCGTGGGCCAACTCGTTTTCAGTGCGGGACGATTGGTGATGTGCCTGCACGAGGAAGACGAACTGATCATGGGCCGCAACGCGCTCGATGCGCTGCGCGCCGATGCGGCGGCCGATGACAGCAGGTTGTCGATCCACGACGAGGTCGATCTGGAGGTCGTGTTCGACCTGCACCCTGAAGCGAGGCTGCATCTGGATGACGATGTCGGCGCCGCGGGGGACCGGATAGAAGGATGGGTGGACACCGGCTCATCGCTGACCTGGTGGCAGCAGCGGAGCCAGGCCGAGTGGACCCGCCCGAAGACGGATGCTGAACTGGAGTCCGAACAGGGCGAGAAAGAGGAGGGGGGTCCGGCTGTTCCGCGAACGCACACTCCGGGGGAGGAAGTGGAGCCGGGATACTGCTATCTGGTTGATTGCACATCTCCTGACGACAGCCTGACACTTGTCCGCCATCTTGCAGCCATCGGTCACCCAGCTCTGGTGATATCTCGCCAACCCTCGGCACGTCTGGTCTCCGAACACCGTCTTGACGAGAGTGCTTGCCGCTGGCTCACCGAGCAGACAGGCCGCACAGAGGGGGTGCGTGACGTTTCGCCTGCATCGGTGGGGCGGGAACTCGAGTCGTTCATGGCCGCCACCCAGCGGGGGGTGCTGCTGCTCGATGGCTTGGAATTCCTTTCCGGAGTACACGGGTTCGAGCGGATGCTCGCGATGCTGCACAGCGTGCTCGACACCGTGCAGTCATCGGACCATGTGCTGTTCATCCCCGCCGACCTGGAGGCGTGGATCCCTCGTCAGCGGGGCCTGCTGCTGCGCGAACTCGACCGGCTGCCAGCCGAACGCGTCCAGCTGTGGGCAGCGAATCCTGCAGAGATCGAAGGGCATGGTTTCTGCCAGCAGGAAGGCATCTTCAGGCGCTCGGCAGAAACTCCCGACCAGGATGCTGCGCGCGTCGAGTTCCAAGACCTGTCAGAACGGCTGACCGCTGAGGCTGAGGCTGAGGCTGAGGCGGCACTCGCTAACGAGGCCGAGTCAGCAGAGGAGCAGCAACCGGAATCCGTGGTGTCAGTGCCTGAGCGCGCAGGCCAGTTCTCGATGCGCAACCTGATCGATGAGTGGAAGCAGGAGCAGACAAGCGATGCACCGGTGGAGGTGGCCGAGCCTGCGCAGGAGGTGATTGAACCGGAGCCCGAAGTTGAACACGCGGATGCTGGGCAGTTGCCTGAGTGGGCTACTGCACCATCAATGAACCGGATGGTCGAGGAGGAGGAGTCGGCCTCCGTCATCGAATTCGTCGCCGACGTGGAAGCGGATGACGAGGAGGTCGAACCCGAACAGCGGAGCGTTCTTCGTCGACCCACACTGGACCATCGCCCGCGCCAGCCCGCCCGCGGCACGCGCCGCCGGGCACCATCCGAGCGCGCTCTGGCGGTGTCAGCGATCGCCACCGCCGCGGCGATGGGTGAGGAAGTGGCCGAACTCTCACCTGTGGAGCCTCCGGATGCAGGAATCAGCCAAGCATCACTCACTGCAGCAGGTGGCCATGCAACCGAGGTCGGTGGGCTGGAGGCGCCAGCTGATCCAGATATCTTCTCCGTCTCGGGGCTGGATGCGGCAGCCAGCAGGGCCAGGGGTCTTGAAGCCGGGCTGCACGAGCCCCGAATGCCCAACTCAGCGGAGGTGCACGTCGGTTCATGGAACGCGGCAGCCATCACGACCGGTGGTGCTCGTGAACCCGGGCAGAGGCCTGACACGACGGAGAATCCGGCAGCGCGCCACGTGGCTGCGCGCGGGCAGCAGACGCGCAGCCTCACGCAGTTTCTCGCGGGCAAGGAGATTGAAGCGCTCTGGTATGATCGCATCAAGACCGTGCGCATGACAGGAATCAGCGCGGGTATCCTCGACCGGCTGAGGAATCTCTCTGACCAAGGTCATCCCGTGAAGAAACTGGTCAACAGACTGGAGGAGGACATGGATGAGGGAATCGCCCTGCTCAGCGAATACGAACAGCGAGCGGAGCGAGCGCTACGGTTGCTCGCTGACCTGGGTGATCTGGTCTCGAAGGGCGTCATAGACCAGCAGAGTGGTGACCGTATGCGCACGGTCATCATCTCTCTGGAGGACTTGGACCGTTTGGACAAGTTGTTCGAGGACCTGCAGGAATGAGCGCGGAAACAGGCTGTTCCAGCGTCCCGGTCATGCTTATCGTCTGCATGCCCCCAGCAGCAGCATCCATCGCGGGCCAGAAGGAGATGCCATGTCGAGACGTACCGCGCTGCAGGAGCAGTTGGAGAGAAGTCGCCGACTGCTCTCCACGCGTGGTCAGGATGATGTTGGTGTCGACCAGGAGCGCGAACCACCGGCCCCCTCTCTAGGCGATTTCATCCGCAGCCGCCACCGACCCCCGGCGGAGGTCGAGGAGGCAGGAATGTTCGACGACCTTCCCTCCGGGCGGGGGCGGGGCAGCATCGTCGCCGACCGCATCAGGAGGATGCGCGAGCAGTCGAGTGAATCACGTTCTGTTCCTGTTGATACCCCGTTATGGAGTGTAGTCGAAGACGACGTGGTGGAGGCGGATCGGGACCCGGCGATGCCGATCTGGCGGCAGGTGATGTCGCATCAGGACACACAGGAGAGACCGGATGACGCCTCGCGGAGCGCCCACGCGCGCGCTCTCGGCCAGCCCTCCTCGCCCCCCTCCCCTCTACAGCCTACCGCGCACGAACTGGCACGGTCACGCGCGTCACCAGAGTGGCCTCCTCCGCTGGTCTTCAACGAGCAGTATGACTGGAGCAACTGGCAGGTGGGTCCAGAGAATCGAATGGCGACGACCGCCGCGCGCGAGGTTCTGCTGCACACAGGTACGCGGATGAACCCCTTGCTGGTGACCGGTCCCGGGGGATGCGGCAAGAGTCACTTGGTGTGGGCTCTTGGTGAATCGTTGCAGGTCGCCTCGCCGAACCTCGATGTACGCCTCATTTCGAGTGCAACCATGGTCTCCGGAGAACTTCCTGAGGGGTGGGAATCGGCCATCCAGGGATGTGCTGCGCTGCTTGTCGACGACCTCGACGTGATCTGTGAGGATCGCGAGGCCGCTGCGAGACTGGGGCATATGCTCGACTGGGCGCTCAATCTCGGTGTTCAGGTGGTCCTGACCGCTGAATCTGAATCCGTGGCTGAAACCGCGGTTCCCAACCTCGCGCTGGCACTGTCCGGTGCGGTGCCGATCACACTCTCTCCCCCCGAGGCTGCCACCCTGCTGCTGATGCTGCGCAGACGTACTCTCAGGCGCGGGATTGCGCTGTCCGACGATCAGTTGAGCGCGGTGGTCGTTCATTCGGGGCTGGACTGGAGGCGCTGCACGGCTGGGTTCGAGACGGTGGCGCTCGCCATCGAGGCGGGTTCGGATCCGCTCGACGCCGATGATGTGCGCATGCTGCTCGACGGAGGAGAGTTGCCGCTGCGCGACGACGGAGGTCTGCTCGAGTGGGACGCCGATCTCACCGGTCAGCGCATCGTCAGCGACGCGCTGGACCATGTGTTGCCGCAGGAGACGGAACTGGAGGTGGATATCGAGGGCCGCTTCTTGAGCAGCGCCGATGACTACCAGGCACCCGATCTGCGTCCTGATTCGAGCGAGGCGGCGGTCGATTCGCTGCTCGAGCGACATCTCGGCCGCGAGCGAGGGGCCCTGGAGGAGGTCAGGGCGAGGCGTCGATTGGCTGAGGACCCGCCCCCACCGGAGGTGCCCGGGGGGGACACGCGCACTGTCGAGATGATCAGCGACGGAACGCTGGACCAGATAGAATCCCGGCTCAGGCGGCACCAGGATGATTTGGAGAGCCTGCAGCTGGAGATGGAGGAGATTTCTGTGGACATCGGCAGCGCTACGCCAGCCGAACTGGCTGAGATGGCTGATAAGATGCTGGACATCGACCGCAAGCTGTCGCGGATCAGCAGACTGGAACCGGGCGAGGAGTCGACGCCGAGGCGTCGCCCGGAGCGTCCGTATGAGTTCTCTGAATTCGACGAGTACACGCCCGAAGGAGAGTGGGACATCGATGAGGAGGGTGTCAGCGCCGACGATCTTCTGGGAGACAGAGCGATCCTGCGCCCGGTGCGCATCCTCGTTCCCGATGAAGAGGAGTGACCCGCCTCGGTCTTGTCGGGAGGCGGGTCGTCATTCCCGCCGGAATGACGACATCCGCTCGTGCGTTGGTCGACGCCAGCGGCGTCTCCCGCCTCCGATTGATTCGCTATGCTCGGTGATGCGCCTCCCTCGACCGAGGCGAAAAAATGGCCATCGATTGAACGTGGGCCTGCGGCGCCGGGTTGGAAGAGTGTCAGAACCGGGTTATGTTCAGGGTCATCCTCGGTGCCTGAAACCGCGCTCGGCATGGGTGTCTGCGACGAGATGCAGGCGGATGGTGTCGCCGTCCACGACAATCGCGTCGGGATGGTCGATTCCAGGACAGATTCGCTTCGTGTTGCGCCAGGAGTGATCCGTGAGCATGTTCTCCCTCCAGAACGGGAACGCCGAGCACTGTGCCGGTTTCGATTCGTAGACAGTACAGCGCTTCGCCTCATCGAGGTAGATGCAGGTGCTGGTCTCTCTGCTCGACTCGAGTACCCAGCGGCCATCCGCCACCCGCCGCGCGTCTCGCGCCAACCACTCTGCGCGCGTGAGCTGGTGATGCTCCGCCAAGCGGTCCGCGTCCTCCTCGGAGAGGTAGACTATTCCTTCAGGTTCGTCGCAGCAGCGCCCGCAGTCGGGCAGGCAGGTGAACTGGATGCCTTCCGCCCACCAATCGTCGTCGCGGTCCCGAAACATCCGCTGCCAGCGCCCCACCGCGTTCACCGGATGTGGGCGGCCTTGCCTCACACTTCAGCAGTTCGCGTGGTCAGGGGTCCGGGGGACGGTCACGATGAGGCTGAAACAGCGTCGCACTTATACGCCCTGCATTCTTGTCCGGAAACCTCGCAGGAGGTTTGGGCCAAGTGACCGAAGAAGAAGCACCTGAGACGATCTTCGAGCTCACGGAATCCCATCTCGACACCGGCTTGCGCGGTATCCCCGTAGGAACTTGCCGCACCTCGTTCGTCGACCCGCACAAGGGCGTGCATTACGTCGGTTATCCCGTGGGTGATCTCTCCGACATGGACCCCGCGGACATCATCTACATGCTGTTCGAGAAGCGGTTGCCCAACCGCCAGGAGGCACAGGACTTTCGCAACGAGATGATCGGGCGCGCCGAGGACATGCCGACCGGCGCGCTGCGCGTGCTCGAGTCGCTCACACCCAGCAGCGGTCACCCGATGGACTGGCTGTCTGTCGGTATCCAGGCGCTGGGCATCGCCGACACCACCGGGGACGTGCGCTCCGACGGACTCAACCTGATCGCCCGCATGCCGGAACTGATGGCCGCCATCTTCCGTCTGCGCGGGGGCCGGGGACTCATCGGCAGGCCGAGTGAGCCGTCGCGTGGGATGGTGGAGAATTTCGTCCACCTGCTCGGAGAAGATGGTGAGAGCGCGGAGCGGATAATCCGCGTGCTGCGCTCGTTCCTCATCCTGCACATGGATCACGGAGGTGGCAACCTGTCGACCTTCGCCGGCAAGGCCGTGGCCAGCGGCCGGGCGAGCCTGTATGCGTCGATGGCGAGTGCCATGAACGCCCTGTCAGGTCCGTTGCACGGGCGGGCGAACCAGTCCTGTCTGGAGTTCGTGCAGCGCATCGGGACATCCGACCCTGAAGAGGTCGAGAAGTTCGTGCGTACAGAACTCGCCGCCAAGCGCCCGATCTACGGATTCGGCCACGCCGTGCTGCGGTCAGAAGACCCGCGCGCGGCCGCGCTGATCACCATCGGCGAGGAGGTCTGCCCCGACGACGAGAACCTCGCCATCGTGCGCACCCTGCGCGAGGTGGCACCCAAGGTGCTGTCCGAGAACCCGAGGATCAGCAACCCCAACGCCAACGTGGACATCGCCTCGGGCTCGCTCCTCTACGCCGTTGGCTTCCACAAGCCGGCATACTACACGACCTTCTTCGGATGGGCGCGGGTGATCGGCATCAGCGCCCAGATCCGCGACGAGCGCAACGCCCGCGGCGGCAAGGGAATCCCCATCTACCGCCCGAAGTACATCCCGGTCGACCAACCGTATCGCCGGCTCGAATGAGTCAATGGCCGCCGTCAGTTCTTCCTGCGCCGCGGTGTCCGACGATCCTCACGGCCTCCCAGGGCATCCGGTCTGAGTCCGAATCGGCGACCAGTTCGTCGATGGTCCTTCCCCAGCGCCAGCGGGAGCGCCAGCCTTCGAGCAGGTCGCGCCGCTCGCCAGCAGCAAGTTCGTGCCAGGGGGATACCTGCTGTTGCAGGTCAGCGAGGACGCTCTCATGGTCATCAGCATCGGCTCGGGCGAGTGTGGCTGTGACATCAGCGTCGAGCGGTTGTGTGGCGGGACGTGGCCAGCGTGCACCGCCATTCGGGTAGGTGACGAACTCCGGCGAGGTGTGGTCGGACAGGCAGGTGAGGCCGGCGTTGAGCAGGTCAGGTTCACAGTCGGGTGTGGAGGGCCAGACGTAGAACGGGAAGCCTGCGCGCATGTCGGTCAAGCGTTGCAGACCTTTCCCGTGGAGTGAGACGGTCCTGCCGAGGGTGAGCATGTTCTTCGGCGCGACGAGATAGTCGAGCGCGCACGGAAGCATCGGTGCGCCCAGTCGTTGCTGCCAGCGCATCAGGCGCGGGAGCGAGTTGGCGATGAACGAGGGAGCGGCGACGATGCGTTTGAGGCGCGGACTACCCCATTCGCGGATGCGTGGGAACAACCTTGCGAGGGGGATGGTCGAGCCGGCGACCTTGCCCGCTCTGAGGATGCGCGAATCGAACGCGTAGATGACGGCGTTGCTGTGCGGCAGTTCGAGTTCTGCCAGCATCTCGTTGACTTGGCGCACCATCCGCGTGAGGTGCTCCAGGCGCCCTCTTCCCTCGCGCCACCCACCGGCCAGCCCGGTGCTCGGATGCGGCGCCTTCAACTCGATGCAGACGACCTTCGCCTGCCCTTGCCAGAGTTCTCTGAATCCGGCTCTTCCGACCAGATCGGCGAACAGCTCTATTCCAGATTCGGCGAGTTCGGCGGCGCTGTTCAACTCCACCCACGGAGAACGGC
>JAKUTA010000058.1 GCA_022447885.1 Candidatus Poseidoniales archaeon
GCATGTCTCCGACAGGTGAGTCCGCATTGGTGGTGCTCACCTTCGTCTTGGGGTTGGGGTGGACGCTCTACTGGGCGGGAGCGACTCCCGACGGGCTGTTCGCTGGCTGGGACCCGCAGCTGCTCTCATTCTTCTTCGGGATGGCGATGGTGACGCTGATGATCATGGGCATCGTCTACCTGAAATGGGTCATGCCCGATATCGTCATCGTCAAGCATCGGCGAAACAAGTACATGAGCCAGAAGGACCCCGAGAGTTGGTATGATTACAAGGTGTGAGACATGGCGCGTGAATTCCGACTGCGTAAATCGCCCTGGTCACCTGAGGGCGAAGCCGAGACGGGACAGGTGCTCGACCGGCGTCAGTTCATCCGCTACTCGTTCAACCGCGCCGCCGGCGGGATCACCGCCATCAGCCTCGGTGCCATCGGCTTCGCGTCGCTGCTGATGGGTGAGTCGGGGGGAGGCGGTGGTGACTCGGCGATCCGCTTCTGGGTGCCCAAGGGTTCCGAGGACAGCGTGTGGTACGGAGACCTGCACCTCGAGACGATGACCGAATCGGGATTCAAGGAAGAGGCGGGAAGGTCAACGACCGGCATGTCGGGCGCCTCGGGGGTCTGGTCGGGGTTGCCGGTGAACGTCGTCTACATCCCGCATGAGGAGAACAAGAACCTCCCACCGATGCAGAACAAGCCGAGAATCCAGTTCATGGACGGCGTCGACCAGACCGGGGCGGTCATCGGCTACGGCGGCGACATGGAGGAGGACCCGGTATACGCCGCCCTCAAGGTGAGCAACAACCTCCTGGTCATCTTCGGCCGCTGCCCGCATCTCTGCTGCATCCCCGGCTGGCAGCTCATCGAGAACAACTTCACCGCCGACAACTGGGAGCCGGGCGGCCTCGACTCGGGGGGCAACAAACTGTTCTGCATCTGCCACTCCAGCCGCTACGACCCCACCGTCGTAGAGAAGAACACCAACCGCAACCGCGCCAGTGGGACGGTGTTCCAATACTTCGGAATCAAGCGGACCGGAGGTCCGACACCTGTCGGAATGCCACTCATCCCGTTCACCGTGAACAACGATGTCATCGAGGTCGTCGACTTCAAGGCTGAGGGAATCGAGGCGATGCTCGACTGGTACACGTACTGCGATTGAGAGGTGAGTGAGATGATACTGCAATTCTGGTTCCTGTGGCTGTTCATCGCGCTGATCGTGGTGCTCGTAGCCTTCACCCTGCGCAAGGAGAGCGAGGAGATGCCGCGCAAGGAGATCCTGCGCGCTGTCGAAGCATCCACGAAGATGGGACTGGCGGAGAAACTGTTCCTGTGGGTGTTCTCCTGGCTCGACACCCGTTTCCGCATCCAGGACTACTGGGCGATGAGCCGCGACGCTTACCACAGCATGCACCGGCAGATGCCGATGACGCACGCCGAGAAGTACAAACTGCGCATCATCTGGTACTGGTATCCGCTCTACTGCCTGGGTGGAATCTCCTTCCTGGCGTTCATCCTGCTGATCATCACCGGCACCGTGCTCGGCATCTACTACGTTCCGGGAGGAGAGGGCGATCCGAGTCCTGCCTACGGCAGCATGCAGTTCATCATGACACAGTTGCCGTTCGGCTACATCATGCGCTCGCTGCACCACTGGGGAACGCACTTCATGGTCGCCTCGGTGTTCCTGCACATGTGCCGCGTCTACTTCACCGGAGCCTACCGCAACCCCCGCGAACTCAACTGGCTCATCGGGGTCGGCCTGATGTTCTTCACCATCTTCTTCGGTTACTCGGGCTATCTGCTCCCTTGGGATGCGCTCGCCTTCGGCGCCGCCACCATCGGCATCAACATGGCGAACTCGACGCCGTTGATCGGTGGATGGGTCGCTAGAGCGTTGTTCGGGGGGACCAGCCTGTCGGGGGCGACCGTGACCCGGATGTACTTCCTGCACGTGTTCATCCTGCCAGTCATAGTCACGGCGCTGATCATCGTGCACCTGTTCATCGTCTGGGTTCAGGGGATAGCGGAGCCGCATTGAGGTGTAGTCATGGGTTTGATGGACAACTTCGGGCGTATCGCTGACGTCTACATCCGCGAGAAGGAGCAGCTGCGCGACGCTGAGAAGGAGCGCCGCCGGGTGTTCATCGGACATCCGTTCTGGCCGCACGAGGTGCTGCGTGACAGCATCATCTTCGCCGCCATGTTGGCGGTGCTCCTGTTCTATTCGTGGATCATCCCGCCTCCGCTGCACATCTCCGCCGACCCGTTCGCGCAGGCCGGCTTCGTGTTCCCTGACTGGTACGTGCTGTTCTCCTACGGATACCTCCGCTGGGGTGAGTACCTGCCGCAGTTCGACATCCCGCTGCCGAGCATCATCGGGAACTTCTTCGGCAGCCCGATCATCTCCTGGAACGCAGGCTGGTGGGGGGCCTTCCTGACCGGCTTCCCGGTCGGCATCCTGGCGCTGCCACCGTTCCTCGGGGGGCGTGCCAAGCGGGGTGTGGAGGACCCGTGGTTCGCCACCGCCGGGGCGATCTACCTGGCGCACGTCTGGTTCATCTCCGTCTATTCGATCAACATCTTCCTCGACATCTACTCCAAGAACCGCTCCGACTACTGCGTGCACAACACGCATGCGGGGCTGAGTTGCGGTGTGCGCGAACCGTGGGTGGCCGACCTGTTCAACGCCGCCCCATGGATCTTGACTGGGATCTTCATCTGGGTGACGCTCTACTTCGCGATCCGCTGGTTCCTGGTCACGTCAGCGGGAGCCAGGACGACTCCTCGACTCGGCAAACAGGTCGCCTTGGGCACCTTGCTGGTGACGGTGTTGTTCTCCGCGTTCGCCTGTCTCGTGTACGACGACGGTTTCTGGGACCTCGGCGGGTTCGGCGCCATGGACGACGTCGATGATCTAGCCACGATGCGCGGCCAGCCTTCTGACACGCTCGTGTCCATCGAAGAGGGGCACGACTGGGGCGATTTGCAGACGGCCTGCCTGTCCTATGCGGACAGTGACGAGAACGCGGTGTGGGATGACAAGATGTTCAGTGGGAACGATTCCCAGGACAGAGGCGACTGGTGCCTGATACCTGCGAATCGCTGGCTCGATTGGACGATTCATCAACCGACCCTGAAACAGATCATCGATTTCTCCGACGCCAACAACCACCAGCAGGTGCACACCGTTGCCGGAGAGGTGACCAGCGGTACGAACGCGCTGAGCGATTCCTACCAATCCAACGGGACTCACAGCACGAGTCGCACATACGCGCTGGTCATCGAGGACCTCGGTCTGGAGACCACCGAGGTGGACCTCGGCTGCACCTTCCGCACCAGCACGCGCAAGGCGGGCGACCACACGCTCGGCCTTTCGGTCAGCGATTCTGCGGGGAGGGTGGTCGCAGCGCTGGCAGGTAACCCCGAGGAAGGATCGACCTGTGTCACACGCACTGTTCATCTCGCTCCGGGAGCATACACGGTCGACTTCACACTCGATTCCACCTTCAACACCCCGGAGAACGCCAACGTCACCGTCAATGCCTCCTCCTCCGTGCTGGCCTTCCAGCCGCTGTTCCTGGATGCCGACACCGGGATGGCTGTCGACCGCAGCACCACTGATCTCGATGACGCTGCGCTGATGGCGCTGGCGGTGGAGAACCCGACCTACCACCGGAACCCGAAGAGCCTCGACGCCAAACTGACCTACTCGCTGTTCATCCCCTGCCTGGGAGTCGGTGCGGTCGTCTACGTGACCATGCGCGGCATGGCGCGGGGCTACGAGTATGAGATGAACAAGTGCTACGGATGCGACCTGTGCGACGACGCCTGTCCGGTGCGCATGTTCAACGCCGGTGACAAGCTGAACATCATCTACAACACCTGGAACAACGAGCACGACGGCGTGCCGATGTACTCCTGCCTCACCTGTGGTGCGTGCACCAACGCCTGTCCGCAGTTGGTCGACTACGACACCTACGTCGACATCCGCCGCAACCTCGTCGTGGGTGGCCCGCCGGAGGCGAACATCCCGCACTCCGTGCTCTCAGCGGTGATGATCGCCGAGGCGGAGGAGGAGTTCGATGACGACTTCATCTCGGTTGAGGACTACCCGATCGACTCCAACGTCGGCTACTACGGCGGCTGCGTCGACTACTTCGACCAGGAGATGATCTTCAGCCACAAGAACCACGGCGCGATGAACCTGGGCGAGACGACCACGGCGGCGTTCACCCTGTTCGAGGAGGCGGGGCTGGATGTGTCGTATCTGGGCCGGGACTTCCTCAAGTGCAGCGGGCACGACCAGAAGTGGCAGGGCATGACCGAGGTGTTCGAGAAGCTGAAGGCCTACAACCAGAAGAAACTCAAGCAGACCGGCATCGACACGCTGGTCACCAGCTGCGCCGAGTGTTTCAGGACTTTCTCACTCGATTACGAACTCGACATGAAGGTGATGCACACCACCGAGTATCTCATCGAGAACGGCTACGAAGTGGACCTCGCTGTCGAAGACGAGACGAAGGTCACCTTCCACGACCCCTGTCGGCTCGGCCGCCACATGAACCTCTACGAGCCACCGCGCGACCTCATCAAGGCTGTCAAGGGTGTGGAGTTGGTCGAGATGGAGCACAACCGCGAGGAGGGTGGCTGCTGCGGAGTGTCAGCGATGCAGTCGTGCAACGAGGACAGCCGCATCGTGCGCATAGCCCGCTTCGAGGAGGTGCTGGCGACCGGCGCTGACATGATGCTCACCAGCTGCCCGAAGTGCGTGGCGCACTTCGAGTGCCTCAAGTTCGAGGGTGACCCGAGATACGACTTCGAGATTCTCGATGTGGTCTCCTTCCTCGCTCGTCAGGTAGTCGAGAAGAAGGCCGTAGGGGCTGAAGCGATCCAACTCGTCAGCGAGGAAGGAAGCGGCACTTCGGTCGAAGCGAGCAGCTGAATCAGCGCGAGTGCACGAGCGCAGCATTGAGAATGGGTGACCACCCGGATGAATCCGAGGATGAGCGATGACCACGCTGGATGAACTGGCCGCGCGGCGCCAAGCCGAGACCGATCGGGTCATGCTGATGATGAACCGCATGCGCACCAAACAGCGGGAGGATATCCGCGGCGGTGACGACGTGGTGGCGTTCGTCAACGAGGAGGCGTGCATCGGCTGCGACCAGTGCATCATCGTCTGTGACGACAATGCGATCGAACTCTATGACGTGCCCAACCGCTCACCGATCATCAACGTCGACATCAACCGCAAGGCGCGTGTCATCCGCGACAACTGCACCGGCTGCAGGCTGTGTGTGCTCGCCTGTCCGACGAAGGCGATCGTGTCGATCGACCGCTGAGGTGGGACAACATGGCAGAGGAGAAGGATCCGGTCCGATTCGGCGCTGAGTTCGGGCCCTACCGCTCGAGTCGCACCCGCGGCGTCTCCGTGTCGACGTTCAAGACGCTCGTGTGGATCTCGAATCTAGGTGGGCTGCTGCTGTGCGTCATCGCCCTCGAGATGATGATCGTGCAGCAGCGATTCTGGTGGGGACTCGCCGCGGCCATCGCCGGCATCGCCATCGCCCTGTTCCCCTCCAACTACGAGATCACCGGGATGGAGACCCTCGAAGGTTCCGAGGACGAGGAAGCTGAAGCGCAGGATGAGGAAGGTGAAGCGGAGGATGAGGGATGACCCGTCGCTCATCTGCCACACTCGATACACCACTCGGCACGATGCTCATCGAAGCGAGTGAATCCGGCCTGACCCGCATCGCCTGGTCATCCGATTCTCCCGCCGCTCCAGGTTCTGCGGACAGCGAAGCCCATCTGGAGGCTGGTCGCAAGTGGGTACGCGCCTACTTCGCCGGCAAACGGGCACGCGCGCCCACGCTGGACCTCAGCAGCCTGACATCATTCCAGGCTGATGTGCTCGACTCCCTGCGGAGGATCGCACCTTCGGGAACCGTCGTCTCGTATGCCGACCTCGCTTCAGCGGCAGGCAGGCCGGGGGCAAGCCGGGCGGTGGGAACGGTGATGGCGACACAACCGTGGCCGTTGTTGGTACCCTGTCATCGTGTGGTCCGGGCGGATGGAAGGATCGGCGACTACTCCGCATGTGAAGGGGCGGCGACCAAGGAGTGGCTGTTGTCCCATGAGGGTAACCGGATCAGAAAAGGCAGGCTCATTCGTTGAGCGCGGTCATCTCGGAAGCCATGCCGAGCAGCGCCAGTTCCGCTACCAGTCCGTGCCAGCCATCGGCGCGTGCGAGAATGGTTACAGCGTCCGCATCGCCTTCGAGGTCCTCGGGGGCGTGGAAGCGACTCGAGGGAGAGTTGAGGTTGGCCATCACGCCCTTGCGCTCGTTGGTGCGGTAGAACCAGGCGCACACCCGGCCACCGGCGCCATACATGCACGGCTCGACCACCGAGTCACGCCAGCGGAGTGCGGTCGGCACCCCCTCCTGAAGCAGGAAATCCTCCGCATCCTGCCCGCCTTTCCCGTAGGTGAGGCGGTTCAGCCTGCGGTTGGACAGTTCCAGCAGTTCCTCGCCCGAGCGGATCTCGATGATTCCTAGACCATAGGTTCCAGAGTCGTTCTTCACGAACATCACCGGCTCTCCCTCGATCCCGTGCTCGACGTACTTCCCCCTGATGTGACCGAAGCATTCGTCCACCTCGGCCGCCAGTTCGATGAGGCAGGTCTCCCGCTCGAGGCATTTGTCCTCGGAGACGATCCAGTGCGTTCCCAGCAGCCATGGGTCGATGCCGATGATCTCGGCGGCCTCGTCGATGAACGGTTGGGCGGCGCGGAAGTGAGATGACTTGCGCCGCCTGTGCCAGCCCATCCCTTGAGGCGGCGTGACCGGGATGTCTCCCAGTCCGGTGAGCGGCCCGGCGGTCAGGTCGTTGTTGAGCAGCAGCAGGTCAGGCGTTGCACCCTCCACTGAGATTCCGCCTGCGGTCAGGCTCACTGCTGAGAGCAGGAGTTCTCCTTCGTGACCCTCGAGGGCAGCGTGGCCGGCTAGTTCAGGTGATCCGATTGTGACAGAGCGGCCCTTCTGGGAGAGCATCTGGGAGAGCACGCGCAGGTTCTCGACGTAGCCGGGATTGCGGGTATGGCCCTCCGGCCAGATGTGGATGTGCTCCACTTCCGGGTGTTCACGGTCGACCCAGGCGACCAGACACTGCGAGAGGTCGCGGCGGCCCCGCTTGCCGACATTGTTGAAGCCGGCCGGGAAGGCGTTGGCATCGACGGCGGCGACCTTCCAGCCGGCGTCGCGCACGTCGCTGGAGCCGTAGATGAGGTCGGGCAGCGCGGCACGCTGGCCGGCGAAGAAATCCGTGAGGGCGGGGCGGGCGGCCTCGAGGCGCGGCTGGAGCTGCTCGAGCAGTTCGGGTCCGCTGAATCCCTCCATGCGCATCTCCCCTC
>JAKUTA010000059.1 GCA_022447885.1 Candidatus Poseidoniales archaeon
CACTTTCTCAATCCCAGTGACCAGATAACTGCGGAACTGCTGCCTCGCTCCTATGCTGAGGAGCACCCTGAACAAAGTGTAGATGCCAGGCGCCGCAGGGTGTTCACCACTGAAGTCTGGATGATGCATCCGGCGCAGTCGCTCCACATCCAGTTTGGCAGAACGGCGTGTCAACCGCGGCAGTTCCTCACCATGGTGATCGACCCGGCCATCGTCGCCGACAGCCATCTGTTCCGGTGAATCAGGCATCTATGGCGGCGAGCAAGGCACAGCGAATCAATGCGCTGGCCACTCAGTCCAGCGCCCACAACTGCTCTGCGAGTTCAGCCAAGGTGGAGAAATCAGGGTCCGCGGAACCGGGCGCAGGTGTATCAGGCCAGCAGGCGAGCAGGGTCAGCCCGCCATCGCCCTCGGTGCGTGGCACGACATGAACATGCACGTGCGGAACCTCCTGGCCGGCGAGCGGCCCGTCGTGCACGCCGACACTGAAGTCGGTCGTGCCGAAATGAGCACCGAGTCTACGCTGCACCTCCACCACCCCCTCCATCAGGCCCGCCATGCTCTCGGAGGAGAGTTCAGCGAGGTACTGCTTCTGCTCCACGGGAATGACGAGCGTGTGCCCAGGACGTCGGGGGAAGATGTCGAGGAAGGCCACCCAGGCATCTCCCTTGGCGACGAAAGACGCGGGAATCTCCCCGTCGACGATCTTCGTGAACAGACTCGGTTCCATCACACCACCTCAGTCGCACGCCACTTCCGCATGCCATGAAAGCGCCACCAGCCGATGAGCGTTTCCGGAATTGCCTATGCGGTGACTTCCGCCCACGAGGTCCGCCTCACCGTCACCGTCGATATCCCCCACGTCGAAGGTGATCATGTAGCGCATGGAGTCGAACAGGTCGTGACGCACGAAGGTGAGATCACCGACGTTCTCCAAGAGCACCAGATCTATCTGATGCACCCCTGGATAGACAAAATCGAACTGCAGTGTACCGATCACCAGATCGACATCTCCGTCACCATCGACATCGAACGGTTTGGCCGTGTACGCCCCCCAGACGCGCGCTAGTTCGTGCTGTGTGAACTGGCCTGTGCCGTCGTTCTCCAGCCATGCTGCTCCGTGCTCATCATGCGGGTACTGCTCCTCTGGGAGGTCCATGTCGAGGGTGTCTCCATTGGTGTAGATGATGTCATCATCTCCGTCCCCGTCAAGGTCGTACACCTCGAGTCCTGACATGCCGAACCAGGTGTTGTCGGACTTCACCAGCGTCTCGAGGGTGAAGTTGCCCTCCCCGTCGTTGCGGTAGAGGTTCACCTCCTCTGACAGTTGGGAGAGGGAGACCGCCAGATCGAGATCGCCGTCGCCATCGGCATCGAACGGGAAGGCGTGGATGGCGCCGGGACGAGCATCGATCTCGTGCGGCGAGAAGCTGCCGTTGTCCTCCTGCTCCAGCCAGAGCACGCTGCCGTTCAGGTTGCCGAACTCGCACACGACGATGTCGAGGTCGCCGTCGCCGTCCAGGTCCGCGGCCTCGGCGCAGGCGACGCGACCGATGCCGGAGTGCAGCGTCTCGCTGCTGAAGTTGCCCTCGGCATCGCGGCGCAGCAGCACCACTCTGCCGGCCAGGTCGTCGGACGGGGGCAGGATACCGATGTCGGCGACGAGCAGGTCATTGCTGCCATCCTGGTCGAGGTCCACCACCTGCGCGCGCACGGGCGCGGTGAGGCCCACGGAGAGGCGCTCCTCGGTGCAGCCGTCGGCATCGCAGCGGGTCCAGGACACCCAGCCGTCCAACGGCTGAGTCGACAGGATGTCCAGTCGGCCGTCACCGTCGAGGTCGCCCATACGCACGTTGGCCGTCGTCATCTGGTCAGGGTCCGGAATCAGTTCACGAACCTCGAATCCCTCATCCACCCCCTCACACTCCCGAGGTGAGTCGTTATCGAAGCAGCCGGACAGGGAGGAGGACAGGAGCACGAGCACCAAGAGGGAAGGAAAGACGCGCACGGGCTGGTCCAGACAGCCTCCGCTTGACTACGTTGCGACCTGTGAGACATCACTCGGGTGGCGCCAGCAGCCAGTCATCTCCAGATCCTTGGTTCACTGGAGAATCGCTGACGTTGCCGGAGGAATCGACGAGCGTGTGCTGCAGATGACCGGCATCATCGCGCTCCGGATGGTCGCTGCGCTGGTGGCTGCCACGCGATTCAGCACGGTGCAGGGCACTCGCCACGGCCGCTGCGGACAACTTCAGCAGACCCTCGAGCCGCAGCACTTCGACCAACTCGGTGTTCATCACCGGATTCGCATCTGAGAGTTGCAGACCGGCGGTGCTGATCTCGGAGATGCGCACCGCCGCCGCTTCCAGTGTAGCAGCATCTCGCTCGAACCCCATGGCATCGCTCATCACGCTCGCCAGTTGGAACGCTCCAGCCGCCCGCGTGAGCGCTCCCTCGTCTGCTCCGTGCAGCAGATGAGCAACCTTCTCTCCAGCCGTCGACAGTTCTGCCGTGACCGCTTCCGGGGAGCCGAAGCCGAACGAAGCTGACGTCGACGCCGCGGCGTCTCCGGCTGCGGCACCACCTACGAGAGAATCCAGCAGATGGTTGCCGGCGACGATGTCGGCGCCGTGGAATCCCGAGTTGCAGCAGCCTCCGGCAGCGAACAGGCCCTCAACCGGTTCTCCCCCTGAGGTGACTCTTCCGGTGCAGTCCGTGGGCACCCCGCCGATGGTCAGCTCGCCACGCGGGGAGAGCGGAAGCACGTCGGCGTCGAGCGCCAGGCCACAGCGGCTCTGGACCCGTTCGGCCGTGTCGGAATACCACTTCCTGCTGGTCCGCTTGAGCACGCGGGCGTCGAGCACGCACAACTCACCTCCCGAGAGGATCTGTTGTGATGCGGCGTCAAGACCTGAATCAGCCTCGAACTCGACATCGCCTCCTGAAGCGAGCCTCACCTTGGCACCATCGTCGATCAGGGTGAGCGGGAGCGACAGGTCGACCGTCTCCACGTTGAGCGGGTTGCACGCGCTGAACTCCATGTCGCGCAGAGGGATGCCCGCCACCAGTGCCAGCCAGGCTCCGGTGCCATCTCCGACCCCGTCGCCGTTCCACGCGGACTGGAAACCGTCGCTGGCGAGAATCACGGTCTTCGCCTGCACGCCCACCAGTTCACCTTCCTGCACATCGAAGAACACCGCGCCACAGGCAGAACCGTCGTCATGCATGGCTAGACTGACCGCCTGCATGTCCACCCTGCGGGGAATGCCCCGCTTGATGCACTGCTCCTCGAGCAGTTGGTGCAGTTCTCTACCAGTGCTGTCACCGGTTGATGCCACACGTGATACGCTGTGGCCAGGGAGTTGTTGCAGCAGGGGGAGCGACGCGCCATCCCTGCGCAGCACCAGACCCCAGCGCTCGAGCAGTGCCAGTTCCTCGAAGGCGGCAGAGGTCCGGGCTGCGGCCACGTCCTGATCGGACAGCCACCTGCCCGCACGGATCGTGTCGTCCCTGTGAGCCGTGGAGGTCGCTTCTCCCATTGAAATCGCCAAGCCGCCGGTGTCGGCGGCACCGGCATCAGAACCGTGGGCGCGTCCGTCGAACAAGGCGACCGAGGCACCGGCGTCATGCGCAGCGATGGCTGCGCGCATGCCGGCGACGGTGCCGCCGATGACGACCACGTCCCAAGCATCCATTGACACACGCCACTGACGGCTGCATCATAAACGCGACGTAGGATGCCTCCGTAGGAGGCAGCGCAACGATTACTGGAATCGTATGCCACCTCGCGCCCGCCGCCGGCGCACTCCGATGAAGGAGGGGGAATCAAAACGAATGTAGGCGGGCGCGGCAGGATTTGAACCCGCGGTCCCCGGCTTAGGAAGCCAGTGCATTATCCGGACTATGCTACGCGCCCGCTGCGCCGACATTGCCGACTGTGATGACGCTTGTGGCAGTTCAGGTGAGCGCCATACCGTGCCGGATTCCCGCAGCGGCGGTCTCGTGCAGGAAGCACTCGAACTGGATGCGCGGGTGGCTGCTGCGCTGCAGACGAACATCGCAGCGGGCCAGAGAGTCCAGCAGATCGAACTGCAGGGCCGGTGCGAGCAGCAACCGACCGCTGGTGAGCACCCGATGCAGCTGAGAGATGATGTCGTCAGCGTCCAGCGCCTGTTCGGTCATCATCTTGTCCAACTCTGCGAGCGCTCCCGTCTGCACCTTTTTCTTACGGCCGCGGTGCTCCTGCCAGCGCCACTCGATGACGCGGCCCCTGAGCGACATCTCGACCATCAGACGGCCGGCCTGCAGGGTCGAGGCAGCCACCAGCCGGTGCACGCTGCCGCGATCGGCCAGGCGATTCGTGCGCGCCAGCAGTTCGAACGTGAACAACGCCTTGCGCAGGTTGCCCGAACTGACATGGATCATGTCGCCGACGAGCCCGGCGACAGGCTCCAGCCGCTCGCGGGCGGCCACTCCCGCGAGCGTCGCCTGCATGCGGTCCGGCTCCACGCTGGGGATGCGGATGTGCAGGGTGCGACTGCGCAGCGCGTCGATGATGCGACTGGGAGCGCGGGCGGTGAACATGAAGCGGGCGGTGGCCGACTCCGATTCCATCATGCGGCGCAGGTACGGCTGTCTCCTGGTACCGAGGTGATCGGCGTCCTCGATCACGATGATGCGGCTGACTGGGGCTCGCTCGCCGCTCGCAGCCGGAAACTCTGCGCCTGCAGGTGGTGGATCGTCTTCGTCCTCCGACTCCCACATTCCACGGTCGAACGCCTCCAGACTGGTGCGCCCGGCGAGTGTGTCGCTGGACGTGCGACCAGCAGGACGCAGGAAATCCTCGAACTTCCCCATGGCTCCGCTGGTACGGGCCAGATCACGCGCCTGCAGAACGTGCGTCGTCGCCCGCCATCCCGGGCCGAGCACCTGACGGGCCACCAGCCTCCATGCAGCGGTCTTCCCAACTCCAGCAGGACCGGTGATGAGCATGTGCGGGGGTGAGCCGGTCAGGCTGGCCGAGGAGAGCGTACGGCGGACGGATTCAGGAGCCGCGAGTTCGTCGAAGCGCTTGGGCGCGTGCGTCTGCAACCAACTCGGCATCCGGAACGAAGGTCAACCTACGTTCACAGTCCTTGAACTCAACGACACATCAAGAGGGTCGGAACAGCAGGAAGGAGGCTCCGCTCAGGACGAGGCTGACGATGAATCCGATGACCACTCCACGAGCCATGGCGCGGTCCTGATAGCCGAGGGCGACGAGCCACATGAAGAAGGCGATCAGCGGATTGCAGGCGGCGCTGAACCAGGCGAGGTCGAAGCCGATGCCCAGACCGACCAGAACCGTCAGCGTGGGACACATCAGCAGTCCGACCATGAAGGCGATTCCCGGATCCTGAAAGGCGCCCTCACGCGTCCGCAGTTCAGTGGACTCGTCCTCTTGCACGCGCACGCGACCATCAGCACGAGGCGAAGGTGTTTACCCGCCTCAGTTGCAATCGACCATCTTGAAGCCCTTGCGACGGGGCTTGACGAACACACGGAAGCCGCACGCCTTGCAGGAGATCCCTGTGCGCGAGCCGTCGAAGTACTCCAGATTGCCACAGCTCAGGCACTTGTACTCCACCTCGATCGGCAGGCTGCGCATGCCGCAGTCAGGACAGTTGATCGCCTCGGACCACCCATCTTGACGGTGGTCCTTGCGGCAGTTCACATCAGTGCAGCGGTAGCGGAATTCTCGGTCCATCAGCTCTCCTCGACTGCCGCCGTGCGAACCACCCTTTTTGAATCGTTCCTACGGAACGTAGGTCTCTTTCCGGCGCTCGAGCAGGCTCAGCACCCGATCAACCATCCTTGGAAGCGTGACAGATTCCGACGAAGTTCTCCATGATGCGCCCGCCATGCTCCGAGTCGTTCACCTCCGGATGGAACTGCAGACCGAAGCGATCGCCCTGCTCGTTCTGCATCGCCTGAACGGCGCACGACGGACTTCCGGCGGTGACTTGGAATCCATCTGGTATGATGGTCACCTCGTCATTGTGGCTCTCCCAGACGATCTGCGTCTCGGGCGTTCCAGCGAACATAACCCCACCCCCATCCACCAGGGTGATCTCCATCGCACCGAACTCCGGCTGGTCAGCCTCACCACAGTCACCCCCGTAGTGCCGCGCCATGAACTGATGCCCCGCGCAGATGCCGAGGATGGGCATATCGAGTCCCAGGAAGGCCGCGCAGTTCCCCAGTTCCCCGGTGAGTCCCACACGCGCCGCGCCGCCGGACAGCAGCAGGCCGTCCAAGTCGCGGAGTTCGTCGATGGGTGAGTTGTTCGGTACTATCTGCGTGTCCACCTCGAGATAACGCAGCATGCGCCACTCGCGGTGCGTCCACTGACCTCCGTTGTCAACGACGTCGATTACGAGTCGCTCGCCCAAGACCACCCCTCCTTACCCCGGTGGCTCGACGCCGCCTCGATGAACCTGCCGAAGGGCAGTGGGGCTGTCAGATGTCTATTCCGGCATCTATCGCAAGGTAGAGCACCATCATGCTGTGCTCCAGCGCGGCGGCGTTGTTCCACGCCTCGTCGAAGGTGGCTCCCACGGCATAGACTCCGTTACCACGGCTGATCACCACCTTGCTGCCCGACTGCTTCAATCCCTCTGAGAGCTGGCGCAGGTAGTCGTCGATGTTCTCCTCCTCGTAGTCCACGATCACCGCCTTCTCGAACAGTGCTTGGCCGGCCACATCGGGTGGGCGCAGGATGAACAGGTCATCCTTGAGTGACAGGGCTGTGGTGTACGGGGACTGGACGTGCATGCAGGCCGCCCGTCCGTCATAGTTGAGCGCCGCCACAGCCAACAGCACGGAGTGGATCCTCCACGCCGCGCCGGCCCCCATAGGCTCCTCCTCGCCGAGCCTGCCCGAGACAATCACGCTCTCATCCATCTGTCCGAGCGCCGCTGACTCGGCGGTCATGTGCACCAGGTTCGGCTGGTCGAGGGCGAGCATCGAGAGAGTGCCGGAGATCCCATGGACCAGACCATCACGATGG
>JAKUTA010000006.1 GCA_022447885.1 Candidatus Poseidoniales archaeon
CGATATCGGGGGTTGCCGACCTAGCGTGGCATCTCGCCTTCGGCATCGAGGTGGGTCTCGAACCGCTGCTCTCACCCTCACACCTCGGATTGGCCATCGGCGGGGGGCTGATGGTGCTGTGTCCGTACCGCGCCGCGCTCGCGCGCAAGGCACAGGGCCTGCAGAGCGAACTCGATTGGCCGGCGCTGCTCTCCATCACATGGACGTACTCGGCCGTAGTATTCGTCACGCAGCATACGATCCCGATGGTAGACCACTTGGCGTTGGTCTTCGGAGGCGAACACGAGTTACACCAGTCCTTCGGGGCGCAGAAGATGTTCATCCAGACAGTGGTGCTGCTAGCTGTGCTGATTCACCTCGACCAGCGCTGGACGCTGCGACGATTCTCCGGAGTGGTGATGATGCTCGGGCATGGTGCGCTAGTTAGCCTGATGATGACCCATTACCAGACTTCGATGGAGTTCTGGACCCTAGCCGGAATCAGCGAATTATTCAGTGAGGGTAGAATAATGCTGGCTTCGTGCCTGATGACAGGGGTCGCAATCGAGCTCGGATTGCGCCACCTACGACCACATGGCCTCTCACCCTATCTGGCGCTGATCGGCGGTGTGTGGGTAGGCTCGATGTTCTTCTCGGTGTGGGCGCTGACAGACATCGAGATCCACTGGAGAATATCTGGATGGATGGGTATGGTGGCTTCGATGGCGATTCTAGGATGGCTGGCGGGTCTCGTCGTGAGCAAGAGCGAACCGGTGACGAACTAGAAAGTACGCATTGGTTGCAAAGGGCTGAGCACGTGACTCACAGGATATGAGCAGAGACTATGATTTCTTGAAGAAAGTTGGAAGGGTACCGATGCAACAGACCCACAAGAGTCCACTCAAAGCCGATGCTTGGCGCGGGCCAGCCTTCCTGGGGAACCAGCGTATTCCCACGCGGCGGCGAGCGATCGGGCGGTGCCGAGCAGGTCGCCGTCGCGCAGCACCAGCACATCGTCACCTACACGAATGTCCCCCTCGATGCTGTCGACCATCGGGCCGAACACGTCGCCCTTCCAATCGGGGCCGGGCTGCAGGTGGACGCGGCTGAGGGTGTTAGTGTCCGCAAGCAAGGGAAGGCTCGCTTTGGCGAACGCGAAGCGGCCGGCGCGCGGATGCCATTGCGCGAACTGCTCACCTGCGACGAATATCTTCCAGTCGGGCGGACGGCCGACCACCTTGGCGTCAGCCAGCCATTCGTCGGTGCCGTGGTACCAGCGTGACAGCGCACGGAACTTGTCGAGCAGATGCTCGCGTTCACTCATGCGCTCGCCCGGGTGGTAGCGCTGTGCAGCGTCCTCGCTCGCCTGCTGCAGACGGGCGAGCGCTGCTTCACACCCGGCTGTCTCTCCCTGACGGGTGTCAATGACCTCGACGTCGGCGTCGATGTCGATCCCCGAGTGGTTGATGACGAGTTCGTAGCCGATGCGAGACACGAGCGCACGCACCAGTCGGGTGATGTCCTCCAGTTCGGACGAGCCCCAGTCACCGGTGACGGGGATGTCGTAATGTGCGGCCGGCCAGATGTCCTCCAACTCCCGAGGAACAAGACCCAGAGGGGCGGTGACCATCACCTCGTGCAGGTTCCAGTGCCGCAGCGAACGGCGGAAACGTCGGTGTGAGTTGGACAACCGGTACGGTTTGCGTGCGCTGCACGGCAGCAGCACCAGCACCTTCGACTGCGCCGCGGGAGGGGTGTGAACATCCTCCATGCGCTGTACCCAGTCGGCGATGAGCGCGTCGTCGGTGCTCGTAGCGGAATTACATCGCCAGCGTCTGCCGTCGGGTACCTTGCGCGCCAGCGGGGGCGAGGGAAGCAGCGAGAGAGCCTGCTCATCCTCGGCTGTCAGTTGCTCGCGCTTCGCCGCGGATTCCCCCAACGAGGCACGCATCAGGCGGTCGTGGAACCTTAGATGCTCCACCAACCGCGAACTGTTCAGCGCCCGGCGCTCCACCAGTTCCCGCAGCGTCCCATCCCGGATCGCCTGGCGCACGTTGGCCAGTTCATCCACCCAAGCCGCGAACTGCCTGTCCATATGGGTGGACTCCTCGAGGCTGGCATCGGCTCTCCGAGGACCTGAGGATGTGAGCAGCGCCTTGGCCGAGGCGGCCTGACGACTTCGCCCGAGGTCGTGCAGATCGACCCCGAACCAGGTCAGCAGAGCGAGATTGTCCGGGCCTGACAATCCCGGGCACCAGATCAGCGACACCGGGTGACGGGTGCGCAACACGGCGAGTGCGCGCACGAGCCGTCCGGGGTGCTGCGCCAGTTGCAGCGCGTCGGTCAGCACCAGCACACCGGGAATCGTCTGCGGGTCGACGAGCTGCTCGTCGTGCAGCATCCGTTGCCAGGAGACCGGCATGACCTCTCCCACCCCGGCGCGGGCGAGGCCGGAGTCGGCGCTGGCGAGCGAGGGCGGGAGGGTGTGGCCGAGCGTGACGCGCCATTCAGGAGCGGGGTCCTCGAACGGATAGGCGAGTGGAGCGCGGGCGCGCAGCACGAGTTCTGCCGGCAGAGAACTCGAATCGTGGGCGGAGACGAACGGCGCGATGGCCACCGTCAGCGAATCCCCGAGGTCGTTGATGTCGGCTTCCGTGGCGATCAGGCAAGGGGACTGCGCCACTGACGACTTGCGGTCACCCAAGGCGATGATGCGGGCGTGGCGCATACGGTCCGTGACCGTGCGACCGAGGTGTTGTTCCGACACGATGCGGCCGACCTGTGCGCCGTAATTGAACGATTCTATAACCGGCGAGCGGCGCGCCCCGTGCATGCGCAGCACGGTCGCGGCTTGCACGCTTCTCTTCATGCTGCTGTCATCCTCGGTGATGTTCGCGACCCCTACGCGACCCGACACCGAGCCAGATGGGCAACTCACCTCATCCATGTGGACACAGACGATCCTCCTGACCGACGCTCAGCAGGAGGTGAACTGGTCGGTCGAGGTGCGCAGCGGCCCGTTCTTCGTGGCGGTCGACTGCTCGGCTGAAAGTGACTGCCCACAGACCACCCTGACGCTCACCGAAGCGGGTGGCACTGTCCATCAGGCCACCGAGAGGTTCCGCATCGAGTTGTCCGGCAATCTCAGCGCAGGCACCCACACGCTCAGCATCAGCCGTGATTCCTCCTCCGGTGACCTGTCGCTCACGCTGACCACCATCTGGCTCGACCCCATGGGGGGTGAGTTCCTCGACGCCCCCTCCGACCTGCCCGCTCCGGGAAGCAATGCGAGCGACTGGCCGCTGCTGTCCGCTGTCGGATGTGGGAACTACACTGCATGCGGGGCCACGGACAGGGGAGCGCTCGGCAGTGCATCGAGCTGGTGGAACGGAAGCCTGGCTGATGTGGATGACATTGACGTCGTGCTGCTCAACGGAAGCGAGGGCGACGTGTTCGAGATCGAACTGGTGGCACATTCGACCGAGGTGACCATCGAGATCTGGAATCGAACCGATGACGACCTGCACATGCTCTCGAGCACTACCCATGGCCTCGCACAGCCTCCTGAAACGGATTCTCGCCAGGTGCTCAGCCAACCTGCCCAAGGCGAGTTGTGGCTGGTGCTGTTCCCCGCGGGAGGCGAGGGAGGGCTGTACTCGCTGAACGTGGCGAGACATGCAGCGGACCTGGAATCGGGCCTCGGTGACCTCCCGGGCATCCCATTCCTCTCTCCTGAGCACCCCACAGGGGTGGCGGCATCGGGTCATCTGGACGGCGACGACGACGCTGGTGACATGCTCAGGTTCCCGGCCGGGTCGCGCTCGCGCATCCTCGTCGAATGGACGAGCAGCGCGCCCAGTGACCTCAGTCTGCATGTGCACAACCTCACGTGGGACCTGTTCACCACCTATCCGTCGACTGTCGGCTCCGCTGTGGAATTAGTGCTTCCCGAAGGGGCGGATGGATTCGCACTCGGATTCGACAACCAATCGTCGGCACTGATCTGGACGCTGTTGGCGACCGACCTCGGGCCACATGATGCGGGCTATCTCGGTGACGCCACCGACCACCGCCCCACCGGAGAGGCTGCCGCGGCGGCGATGCAGGAACACACAGGGGCCAGCGGGACGATCACGGGCAGCCTGGATGTCGACGACCAGCGCGATGTCTATCTCATCGAACGGGTACTCGGATTCCCCGACCGCAGCTGGTTCTCGACCACGCTGGACTCGGAACCGGGCTGCTGCCGGGTGAGCATCGAGCAACTGGACACATCGGCGTACATCGGTTGGACCACGGTGGCGAGCAACACGAGCGACTTGGTGGGCATGAGCACCAGCGTCGGCCTCGAATTGGACCACGGGAGGCATCTGCTGGTGGTAGAACCGGTGGGTCCGCTGGATGAGCAGGTGGCGTACACCTTGTCGTGGGGCTGGGCGACCCCGGAAGCAGAGGAGAACGAGACCGATGGCGAATGGCAGGACCTGTCGGGAGAATTCAGGAATTTCTACATCCTCATTGGTTTTCTGTTCCTCTCCCCGTGGCTGTTCATCTTCTACTGGAGGTGGCAGGACCGCGGGGCACTGCGATTGGAGGTACACGAGCGCATACGGCTGGAACGCCTGCGCGAACGACTGGTGGCGGCTGATGCGCACGATGCCGATGACCCGCACGCGCTCGAAGACGCGCTGAGGTCGCTGGCGGACACAGACTGGGAGGCGCTCATCCTGGAGTGGGGGGAGCCTGTGGTGCGACACCTGACCGAGGGAATCGATCTCGCCTGCTGGCGGCTTGAGAGCAGCGATGACTCGGTGCGGCTGGCAGTCGGCATAAGCACCGGTTCCGATTCATGGACCCTCGCCGCGCTGCGCTTCCAGGCGATCGAGGGGGCGGAATGGAAGGTGGGCACGGTCGTTCCCGAGGCGATGGTCGAGGAGGACGAACTGTTCCTCGGCGAACTGTCGGCGAACAGCGACCGCTTCCTGCGCGTCGACCTCGAAGGCAGCGCCGCGGGGCTCGACATCCAGTTGTCAGGATTGGTGGGCGGCGATCCGATCGCCGCCATCCCGACACGCGCGGTGATGCTCGAGGAGGAGTGAGCGGCGTCACCGGTTGCGGCGCCTTTCCCGTGCTTCACGTCGAACTTCGTCCTCGACGTCATCCTCCAAGATGCTCAACTTCTCTCGCAGTGCCTCGACCTGCTTCTTGGTCTCCTTGGACGGCTTCTGTGGGACGTGCATCTTCAGCAGCACGGTGATGTCTCCCCGACCTCTCATCCGCCGGTGTGGCAGCCCGCGGCCACCGATGAGCAGCGTGTCCCCTGGTCGCGAACCGGCCGGGACGACGATGCGCAGTGGTTCGTCATCGGTGTGCGGCAACTCGACTGTCGTGCCGAGCAGCAGTTCCGGGTATCCGAGCGGGAGGGCCATCAGCAGGTCGGCGCCGTCACGCTCGAACCATTCGTGGTCATCGACGGCGAGCTGGATGTAGAGATCCCCGGCCCGGCCACGACCACCGTGTGCAGGCTCACCCTTCCCCGACATGCGCAGGCGCGTTCCATCCCGCACGCCCGGTGGCACGCTGAACCTGAGTTTGCGCGACCTGGTCTGGCGTCCATCGCCGCGGCAGGCGGAGCAGGGTTTGTCGATGATCCTCCCATCCCCCATGCAATGAGGGCAGTCGGAGACCATCTGCTGCAGGAACGGACCGACCTTGCGGGTCTGCGTGATCCTGCCCTCGCCCCCGCACGGCGCGCAGGAACTGATCGCAGCAGGACTGGCGGCACCGTTGCCACCACAGTCCTCGCACGCTTCGAGAAGTTCGAGCTCGACCTCCCGTTCGCCGCCGTTCTGCAGCATCTCGAAAGGGATCCGATGGTGCGCCAGCACGTCATGGCCGCGGCTCATCCGCGCTCCTCTCTGGGTTGCGCCGGAGAAGAAGTTGGAGAAGAACGACTCGAAACCGCCGTTGAACAGGTCCTCCATGGAGATGTTCACCCCTTGGAAGCCACCGGAGCCGAACGGATTTCCGCCGGGCTGCTCGTGTCCGAACATGTCGTAGCGACGTCGCTGGTCGGCGTTCGACAGGACCGCATACGCCTCCTGGATCTCCTTGAAGCGCGACTCGGAATCTGGATCGTCGGGGTTCTTGTCCGGGTGGTTCTTGCGCGCCAGAGTGCGGAACGCACCCTTGATCTCCTTGTCCGACACGTCACGGCTGACTTCCAGGACCTCGTAGTAGTCCCGCTTGGTCATCCGTGGTGCACCGACCCGCGCTGCCCGGCCGACCGTTTTCAACACAGCGACAGTGAGATGCGTCCAGAACCTCTCTGTCAGCACCGCCCTCAGGTGAGCAGAGCGTTGCAGCTGGAGCAGTGCTCCCTGTTGATCGGGTTACGCGCCCCGCAGTCGAGGCAGAACTTCGTCTCCTTGCCGACGTCCCCTCCACCCCCTGTCGAGGCTACGAGAGACGACATGTCCTTGTCACCCTCAACCATGACTCCCGCGGGCTCTTTGCCACCACCATAGATCTGTTCGTACTCCTGCGGGGATGCTGGCTTCGGTTCGGGTTTCGGCTTCGGCTTCGGCTTGGCGACCACCGGTGCCGGTGCTGGCGCCGCCGTCTCCTTCACCTTCTGCTTCCGCGCCGAGTCCTCATCTTTCAGGGCCTGCTGCAGATTGGCATCGACATTGGCTGGACTGGCCGCCTGCCTGCGCTCGTGCGCCAAGTCGGATGCGGCCATCGCGTCCATGGGGTCCTCCAGACCTTCCCCTGACATGCGACCGGTGGAACGACGCACGTGCTCCTCCTCGGACAGCATTCGGATCTCGAGTTCAGGCTCCTTCTCCTCTGTCTTCTCGGACATCGACCTGCCTGCCAGTTCGTCAGTGCGCTTGCCTTTGTCCCTGCCAGCATCATCGTCGGTGGCGAGGTACCCTTCAGCGTCCCGCTCCAGTTGAGCCATCGCCGAATCAGCCTTGGTCCAAAGGCCGCGGTCCTCGGCGGTGTACGCCTTGCGCAGACCCTTGATGCTCTTGGCGCGGAAGAACTCGTGGTCGAGCACCTTGCGCGAGCGACGGAAGAGCAGGAATCCTAGAGCCAGCGCGGTGAGGTACATCACCACCTT
The DNA here is from genome assembly GCA_022447885.1 of Candidatus Poseidoniales archaeon. GTDB lineage: Archaea > Thermoplasmatota > Poseidoniia > Poseidoniales > Thalassarchaeaceae > JAKUTA01. The sequence goes on from JAKUTA010000006.1 coordinate 7,106, forward strand.
CTCCCAGGTCAGGTCGACGTAGTGGCTCGCTGCCGGGATGATCGAATGCAGGATGGCGACGATGATCGCCGGGGTGATGAGCAGCACCCACGCGGTCATCTCGTTCTTGTCCTCAGCCATGCGAACCGAATGGTTCGACGCCACAGTTCCCGTTCAATGTTTGGTGCAAGCGAATGGCACTGCCAAGAGGGTCGGAGTGTCAGTTGACGCGGTCCTTGGGGGCGCGTCCCTTGCGGATGAGCCCGTCCAGCAACCCGATGGAGAAGGTGACGTGCAGCAGGAACAGCATCAACGGCATCCCGATCAGCAAGGATGGTTGCTGCCGCGTGACTGATTCGAACAGGCCGTGGAGCGCGAGCACCACGGCATAGGTGAGTGGGGGTATCATCCAGACGGGAACGCCGGTGAGTCCGAGGCCCGTGAACCCCAGACCGGTGCACCACAGGCAGAGTGTGATGAGCAGCCCGACCCACGGGAGGAACTCCAACAGCGAGGCCCGGCGCGGGGCGAGACGCAGGTGCTTCATGCGCCAGAATCCGTAGCGATGACCGAATCTCAGCCACTGACCCAGAGTCGTCCGCTTCGCCATGCGACAATATGAGACATCAGAGCGCCACAACTCCCAGCCCGACTGCTCGAGCCGATGGTTCAACTCCGAGTCCTGCGTCGTGATGAAGCGCTCATCCCAGCCGCCCGCCTCATCCAGCGCTTCTCGCCGGTAGAGGGTGAACGGAGGCACATGCGTCCGCTCGCGACCGCGGAACTGGGCGAACTGTCCCCTGCCGCTGGCCATCGGATTCTGTAAGGTGGCTTCCACCCAGCGGCCGACCAGACCCAGAATCTCGTCGGATTCCCGCACTAGAGTGCCGATTCCCGCCAATCGCCGCTCTTCCTTGGTCAACTCTGACTCCAGGTCCAACAGGTCCGCCACCCGCCGACTCAGGTGGTTCGCGGGCACCCACACATGCCCGATCATCTCCAGCACCAGTTCAACCTCGTCTGGAAGGCTCGCGAGGCTCAGGTTGCGCGCGTGGGGAACGAATCTGTCGGGATTGTCCAGCAGCACGACTCGGGGACCGCCCGCTGCTTCACTCTCCTCCGCCAACCGCTTCACGATGTCACGCGTGCCATCGCTGCTCCCCCCGTCGACGACCTGGATGAGGTGTCTGTCCGCCGGCCAATCCTGTGCGATGAACGATGCGAGGCAGCGCTCGAGGTGATCGACCTCCTGCCACACCGGGATGACAGTCGCCACCAGAGGATGTTCCGCCATGCGCTTCGCCCACGCTGCTAGCGGACCGGTTGTGAAGATTGTCACTGAGCCGTAGGCAGGATTCATCATCCGGAGGGGGCTCGCCTGTCACCGAGGTCGAGCGATGGTCACGGCGAGCGTGGAGACGGGACTGGCGCCGACCGATGACACCGAACTGGTGCGCCGCGCCCTGTTGGAACTGTTCCCCGGCTCCGACCTGCCCGATACAGAACCGGAGACGGTCTTCCCGACCCCCGCGTCCACGGGTGTGCTGTGCGCGCGCGACGTGGAGCTGACGCGGCTGCAGAAGCGCTTGCGGGAACAACGCATCTGTGACACGGCGCTCGATGCGATGGCGTTCGCACTCGATGCGGACAGACAGAGCACCTGTTTCTCGCTGTCGCGTCAGGCGGCGTTGGCGGGCAAGGTGGCGTTCGTCCTCCCGGGAGAGAGGGTACTCGGCGGCACCTTCGAGGTGAGCATCACCGGAGAGGGTCTGGCCAAGTGGATCGAGGAGTTCACCTGGCATGCGGGGCGCGAGGCCGTGCCCCGGTATGTGGCGGATGAAGTGTCGATGCGCAGCGATGGCAGTTCGCGCGACTGGTTCGATGACTGAGGATGTCAGACCGGCCGCCTGAGGTTGGACAAGCCCTCTGACTGCAGCCTGCGGATGAAGTCGATGTCCGGCTCCAGCCACTCGACGCTGGTCAGGTCGTCGTTCTGCAGCCAGCGCGTCTGGTCATGGGCACTGAGGCGCAACTCCCCCAGAGCGCCCACGGGCTCGCACAACCAGAAGGAGAGTTCGACGACCAGCGAGTGGTAGCCATGCTCCAGCCGTTCCAGACAGCGCAGAGCCCGCACCTCGACGCCTAACTCCTCGGCAATCTCACGCTCCACCGCCTCGGCCTCGGACTCACCGGGCTCTACCTTGCCTCCGGGGAACTCCCAGTTGCCGGGCATCGCCGCATCGGGAGCCCGACGGGCAGCCAGGACGCGGTCATCGTCTGCGAGGATGATGCCCGCCACGACCCTCACCCGCGGTCGCTGGGTGAGCAGCGCCCCAACTCGTCGCACCAACTCCACCTGACGCTCGAACGGCACCTGAGATGCAGGGGGGATGTGGACGAAGATGGCGGGCAGGGGTCTGCCGTGGCGGTCACGCCTGCCCAAGCGGTCGATCGTGCGCAGGGTGCGGTAGCAGGTCTCGTTGCACACGAACCGGCCCGCATCGTCCGACCTGCGCACGTCCTCATCTGAAGCGAATTCGGCCAGGAGCATCTCCATGGGAGCGGTGGTCAACTGCAACGGAGGACCTTCTTCGTCGATGGACGACCCTGATCGCTGGCGCCCGCTGTTGTCCGGGATGCGGAAATCCGCCTCGTTCACGGCACCCGACTCAAGGCACAGTCGGCGGCGACCCTCAGCGAAGCCGAGCTGTAGAATCGCGTCCCACTCCTCCCCGTCGTCAAGCAGGTCGGCAACCTCGCGGCTGCCCTCCTCATCGACGCTCAGCACACGGCATTCCCACCGCACCTCGACCGCACGCGATTCGGCGCCCTGCTGAGCGGGGGATACTCCGAGTTCCACCACCTCTGTCGCTCCATCCAGATGCTGCGCTATCTCTCCCGAGATGTTGTGCTCGCTACCTTCGAACGGCTCGAATCCGGTCACCAACACCCTGCGCATCCGCGTCACCCCCGGCAATCCGGCGCGCGGGCGTGGAGGCAGGACATAGATTATCGCTGGCAAGGAGGGAGAACCGAGCGGAGTTGGGGGTGATGGACGACTGGGACCACATGTCCGACGAGGACCTGGACCAGTTCGCCCTGACGGGAACACGCGATGCGATGCAGGATGAGGATAGCGGTGTCAGGGAGTATTCGAGCCTGATGCTCGCCGACGGTCTGTTGTACGCGGTAGGGGTGATCGCTGTCATGAACTCGCTGTTCGAAGCCGACATGTTCCTGTTCTTCTGCGGAGCCGGGCTGTGGCTCTGCTCGCAGTCCATCAACCGTTTCCGGCGATTGCTGCCATTGTGGCTGCGCGCGGCCATGAACATGGAGATCGACCCTACCGACTGGGCTATCCTGACACCCCAGCAGAAGAAGCGACGTATCGTGATCGTGTTCGTCGCCGCTGCGCTGTCCGGTCTCACCGCCTGGCGCTTCACGGTCGGGTTCGACGAGATCGCCACTCGCAGCGGAGTGCCGTTCCACCTGGTCATCTTCGCACTGACCGGGATGTTGGCCCTGCTGGGACTGCACTGGGTCCGCTTGCTGATGACTGACGAGGGCATCTACGAACCCGTTACGGCAGGACACGAAGAGCCGTGGGGCTGAAGGGCAATGATGGCACGGGAGTGAGTGAAGATGGCGTCCGACGGCATGCACGGTGGTTTCCAAGGGCGGTTGGCCGAGAGGCTGGCCGATTTTCCCCGCTGGCAGACTCCCTTCCGGGTGCTGCTCGTCATCTGGAGCGAATTCACCGGCGGCCTCGGTGCCTGGGGGGCGCTACGTCCGCTGGTCGCCACGGCGCTGGCGTTCGTCCCGTTCCTGTTCCTCGGTCAGCACTTCAACCGCCAGCATCGCAAGGGATTCGACTGGGCGATGCTGCAGATCCCATTGCTCTTGGCGCTGCTCTGGCCGCTTCTCTGGTTCTGGTCCATCTTCGACGCCTACCAGACTGCGATGCTGTCCGTCGCGGACGACTATTCGGTCGCCGCCTGACGTCAGAAGTCGTCAGGATACTCAACCGGCGAGAACAGGGAACCAGGACCGCTCGCGCCCGCGAGTTGGCTGCGCACCAGATGTTCCCACTCGCGCATGAACAGCAACGCGTCCGTCAATGGCAGTTCGCACTCGTTGATCACGTTGCGGATGATCGTGTCGAAGATGTCGATGCGATCTGCATCCACCATGTCAAGCACCTTGTCGAGCGCGAACTTGGTGTCCTGTGCAACATCCGCATCAGGGTCCTCAGACTCCAGCGGCCACGGTTGGCTGAGTCGTTCTGGCAGCTCCTCGCCCTGCTCAGCCGCGTGTGCGGAGAGGTGCGTGCTGATCTGCTTGGTGTATTTCGAGAGCACCAGGCTGACCTCGACGACAGGCATCGAATATTGCTGGGTGAAGTTCACCATCCGTTCCTGCAGGAACAGCAGTTTGCTGGCGGTGGGGGCGTCCGCGGAAGGAGGTGATTCCGGCTCGGGAGGTTCGGCATCCATTCAGACCCCCCCCTGTCGGTACGGTTCCAGAGCGGAGATTCACTCGTCGCCCTTTCCAGTGAACCAGCGGGCAGCGCGTTCGAGTTCATCGGAGTTGAGGTAGTTGTTACCTTCAGCGTCAAACGCCACCGCGTACGTCAGGAACGCTTCGCGGTCGGTGATCCCGTGCTCCGTCATCGCCCGCTCGAGCACAGCTTCAGAGAATTTCATCTTCGCCAGCGCAGCCTTCCCTTCCTGCTGCTGCACCTTCCAGGCATCCACCTGCTCATGCGTCCACCCCTGCGCCAGCAACTGGATGTCAGTCCATCCCTGCGAACTCGGCAGGGCGCCCGCATCATCCGCATCCGGGGATGTCCCACTGCTCGGAGGAGAGGGGGGAGTCGCTCCGACGGGTAGTGAGTTCGGATCGAACCCTTCGGGTGGCGCCGGGGGTTTCTCTGGTGGAGGCGCGTCGGGATCGAACCCTTCCGGTGGGGGCGGAGGCGCGCTCATGTCGGCGATGACGTCAACCGTCTGATCGTGCGTGGATCCTTCTGGCTCCGACAGCCCGAGATCACGATTCATCACGATGAGCACGACGATCACTATCAGTGACACCATCAAGAAGAAGTAGAGCAGGATAGTACCCATGTTCTCGGTGAACTGCTGGCTGATCGCCGCCGCGTCGCGTGCCACCGGAGGCTGGAGTATGAGCGGGTCGATCGAGATGCGATCGAGCACCACATGTCCGTCGCGGACAACCAGACGGTAGCGTTCGACGGTCTCCTGCTCGACCTCCTCCGTGTCGATGATGATCTCCCCGATGAAGCCCGCTTGTGGCCGCAGGGTCACCTCTGTCCATGCGTCCTCGACATCGACCCAGACGCCGTTGCCGATCTTCCTCTGGAGAGCGAAAGTGAGGTTCCCCTCCTCGTCATTGGTGTTGGTTCCGATGATCGTCAACGTGACCCTGTCACCCGATTCAGGAGTCGCATCCGACCAACTGATGTCCGTCTCGAACAGGTCCACATCCGGGCCGACGCGCACGAGGCGCCACGTCTCGAGCGGGGTCGCCTCGGTGTTGTTCTCCGACACGTACGGATTACCTGCCGCATCAGCCCCGGTCACCCAGACATCCACGAGGTAGCCGGGCAGCAGTTCCGTCACCCCTCCGTCGGTGATGTCGATGATGTCGGTCCAGTGTCCATATCCGTACTGCTGCAGCAGGGTGCGCAACTCGTAACTGCCACGCGCCACCTCCGACTCGCCTGCACGCACGACATAGTGCAGCACCGCCGGTCGGTCGGGATCGAAACCTGAGGCGTCGCTGGTGTTCAGGAACACGGCGATCGCTCCGGCGTCCGACAGTGGGATGTCGCCGGAGGGCAGTATGGAGTTGATCAGCGGCAGAACGCCGTCCACCTCGAGCAGGATGCGCGGTGGCTCAGGTGTCTGGTCGGTCGCCAGTCCGGGAAGGTTCTCCAGCCATGCGTACATGTCGAGGTGACCGCTGCGCACGTTCGGGACGAGGATGTCGACGGTGAACTCGCCACCCTCGCGCGGCACTGCTCTCCATTGGAGTTCGAGGTTTCCGACCACGATGTCGAACGCCCCTTCAGGCGCAGGCGTGTGGTCCTCGCTGAACAGGATGCGCCCGTTGACGCGGACGACCTGGCCGGCAGCGATGGTCCGCTGCTCTCCCTCCTCATTGTACAGGTTCTGGCCGGTGGCCAGGTCGATGGCTGTGAAGTGACCCGGGTCGAGGTCGAAGCGCAGGTCGTTATCGAGGCTCCATTCGTCATTGCCCAACCCACCTCGTTCGGAGAAACAGGGCTCCTGAACATCCTCGTAACATGGCCAATCGGACACTTCGATGACGGGGACGTAGGTGGACTCGCCGTCAGTGTCCATCTCCTCGGAGAAGAGCCATGTCAACTGGAAGCGGATGTTCAGGTCGAGGATCGACTCGTTGCCCTCGACCAGGGTGTAGTCGCTGTAGAGATTCGACACAGCCAGCCCGGGACCGCCCGACTCCAGGTACATGTCGAGGGTGCCATCCTCCAGTTTGGTGAAATTGGCCCAGATGGAACTCTCGGACTCGCTCAACTCGCCTGTGAGTGAGAGCTGGACATTGGAGATGTCATTCCAACCGTTCTGGTCTACCAGTCTCAGCCGTGCGATGTACTGCGTGCCGGGGTGCAGCGGCGCCTCGTCGCCGTGTCCGACGATCGTCGAGTTCTCCGATTCCAAGTACGGCTCGAACTCCTCACGGATGCGATAGGTGACCAGGTCAGCGTCCCAATCAGGCTCCTGCTCGTTGAACCCTCCACCGCAGGGGTCCGCCTCTTCTGGACACACGGGCCCTCCACCCATCGCCAGCGCGTTGCCCTGGGCATCCTCCCCTTCGATGTAGAGAGAGACCTTCTCGCCGTGGTGGTTCATATGGTCCTGGATGAGCCCCTCGAAGATGTTCAAGCCGCCGGGTTGCACCTCGGGCGTGTTCATCGTGAGGTAGCTGTACTCATTCCAATCGGGTACACCATCGTAATCGAGGTCGTGTTGTCCCTCGACCCAGTAGCGCAGGTCGAGCTGCGTGGGCGGGTCGACGGAGTCCTGCACGACGATGCGAATCGGCTGGCTGGGAGTGCCCTTGTGCACCTCGTCCCCGTCTGCGGGTGACGCACCGATCACGAGCGGACTGTTGCCGTCGAGCACGAGTCGTACCGTGTTCCAACCCGGATTGACGAACTGTGAGTTGTTGTCGAGGCCGACCGCCTTGACGCGGAACAGCATACCGCCCGGTGACGACTCGATCGGGCTGATGATCGTGATCGAATACTGCCCGTGGGACGGATTCGGTTCGATGTGGAACTGCTTCTCCGGCTCCATCGGATCCCCGTCCATCGTCAGGTTCTGGCCGGTCAGTTCCAGGCTGAACTGTCCTGCCTGTGGGGAGTAAGCCGTTCCTTCGAAGGATATCGAACCGTGGAACGTCACCTCGAGCCCGCCACGTACCCAATCATTGCCAAAGAGCACGCGACCGGTCTCATCCTCGACGCCGAGATCCATCAGTTGGATGTCGTTCTCCACCCGCATTCCGAGATTCTCGGTCTCCCAGCGGGTCACCTGGCGGCCGATGTCGTCGTCGACGGTGAGCAGGACCTCGATGCCGCTCTCGTCGTCCCAAGTCCAGTTCGACCGCAACGGGAGCAGCAGGGACAGGACTCCATCAGATGATTCCTGCGAGGTGCAGTTCGCAGCATCGAAGGAGATCAGGTCGGCGTTGTCCGACACCAGCGAGCAGACATCACCGTTGGACCACCTGATGATCGGATTCTCCACGCCGGTCGCCTGCAACTCGACATCCACCTGGTTGATGCGGTCCGCCTCGTCCCCCTCAGCGACCCTCGCCACCAGCACACGGCTCGCTCCGTCGGGGACGAGCATACCGCCCTCGAGCGAGGCGTCGAGCGCCATCGTGGACATCTTGTAGGTCACATCCAGGTCGGATACGCGTATGCGACCGGGTGAGCCTGCCAGGAAGGTCAGTGTGACGTTGGTGACTCCAATTCCGTTGTCGAGAATGTTGTCGTTGAAGGCGTCGACGAGGTTCTGCCCACTGAGGGTCACCGGTTGGTTGAGCAGATCCGTGCCGACGTACTCGTAACTCCCGTCATCCCCGATGTCGAGCCTCACCGAACTCGGGTAGCCCTCCTCGTAGTCCAGGGTGAAGGCGGAGAGGGTGGGGGTCACACTGGAGTCGGTTGAACCGAAGGTCACCCGGTAGACCAATTGGTTCCCCTGCGAGGTGAACGTGACCATCTGGTTGTTCGTCACCGTCTGCCAGTTGCTGCCGTTGTCATTGCTCACCTCGACACCGACCGTCGTACCCGATGGAGTGGACGCCACCCAGGACACCTGCATCTGCCCCACCTGCGTGCTCGTGGCGATCGTGGGCGAGGTCCAACTCCCCGCGGTGTTGTAATCGGTGGAGTAGTTGATCGACATCCACCACGAGACCGATGTCGATCCGACCATCTGCAGCTTCCAGCGCAACTGCTGGCCGGGATGGGCGAAGTGCACCGTCTGGTTGTTCACCACCTGAACCCAGTGGGTTCCGTTGTCGGCGCTCACCCAGTGATCGACTCGGTCACCCGCGGCCGTCGCCGACCAGACCGTCTCGATGTTCGCCACCAGCACGTCGCTGTTCGTGTTGACCGGGGGACTCACCCAGTTCGAGGTACCTGGTTGCGGGGCGATCGGATAACTCCAGCCGGTGCCGTATTCTCGGTAGTAGCGATTGGACCAATGGTAGTGATCGAGGGTCAGCAACCGCTGTCCATCATTGTAGATTCCGTAACCGTTGGCGGGAATGGAGGCCTCTCCGGTCTGCTTGGCGAGGGTGGTCGAGGTGCCGCTGATGGCGTAGACCTCGATTTTGTCCTGATAGTACTGGAAGCGGCTGCGCATGAAGAACAGGCTGTTCTCGACTGCCAATCCATGCTGTTGGTTGTAATTCGAGAAGTAGGCGTACTGCAGGCTCCCGTCTCGCTCGAACGTGCCGTCGTCAGAGAAGGAGTAGGGGAGGATGGTCCGCCTGGTGGGGTGGAGCACCCAGAAGAGGTCCCTGCTGCGGTCGAACGAGATGCCGGTGTAGGAGCCGAACTGCTGGCCGGCGAGATCGTAGGACTGGATGCACTCCCAGTTGTTCTCGTAGCGGATGTCGAGCACCCATAATCGGAGATACTGCGCCTGATAGTTGTAGGAATCGGATCCGATTATGGCGTAGAGCCGCTCATCATCTCCGACGGTCCACCCCCGGAACCCGTACTCCCCCCACGTCGACATCAAGGGGAAGGCGCAGTTACCTGACTCGATCTTGACAGAGGAGTGCACAGACAGGTTGTTCGGCCAGACCTTCTTCACCACCTGGTCGATCTGTTTCGAGTCGAAGGTCGAGACGTAGAGCCAACCGCGGTGCTTCATCACCGCGCCGTTGTAGCTGCCGACCGACGAGGTGAGCGTGCGCTGGGCGGAGAGGCGGGTCTCGGTCGAGTTCGAGGTGTGCGGCTGGCGGATGCTGAACGAACCGTTGTCATTCCAAGCGCTGCCGGACGAGGCGTTGTCATGCATGCTGTGCGGGACGAACTCCTTGACGGGGGAGTCCATCGCCAGCGTGAGTTCGTCGGAACGGGTCTCGACATCTGTGGCCTCACCCGACTCCCAATCCGAACGTGACTGATGCACGATCTGGTTCCAACCGGTCGACGAGGCTCCTGCGATCGTCATCTCCACATCCGTGACCTCGGCCCCCCGCGGCAGCGTGACCTTCACGTTGCGAGCCGGCGTTCCCATGTGGTAGATGGCGATCGCCTCGGTGCTGCCGTCCGAGAACGTGTACTGGTGGCG